>JAHRHW010000132.1 GCA_019100305.1 Candidatus Thiodiazotropha taylori
ATTCAGCATATGGCACTGGCGAAGCCCCTGGTGGTTTCGGTATTGGGGGGGGGCGATAGTGGCATCGCCGGCGAAAAGGCTGTGGATGCCGCCATAGGCTGGGCTAAAAGCTGGCTCTAGAACCTCAAACAGTGATTCCTGGTAGAGTAAGAGCGTATGGAACTGGTAAAAATAGACACAGTCAGAGGATCACTGATCAATCAACACACCACTCCCGCCCGAGAGTATCAGTGGCAAGACCTGAGCAAGATCACCATCAGCCGTGCATCACCAACACTGTTTGATGAGCTTTCAATTGTTTTCGATACTCCGGATGGTCCGGTTTATGTGACTGAGGTGGATCCAGGTTTTGCCCAGCTGATTGACGCACTCTCCTTGGATAAGCAACTTCCTGATGATTGGTATATTCAGGTTGAAGCTGGGCGGATCTTTAGGCTTTCCCTATCAAGAAATAACTGATGTAAGCTACCCTAGCAGCTGACCCCGGCATGTAACGACACGATTATATTTTTCTGTTATCCGGAGTAACACAGCTACAACCATTAAGACACCGAGCAAATAAACTCAGTACAATCAGACTAACTGGGCTAGATTATCAGCATTCCTGCCTATCAAGTCAGACAGGGGTGATAAGGGATTCACTCGCCAACTCTGCATACTGCGACTTAAGGAACCTGGTAATCTCTTCTGGTTTTTTCGGTTTACTAAACAGATAGCCTTGAGCAAAGTCGCAACGCTGCAGTGCCAACATATCGAACTGCTCTTCAGTCTCTACACCTTCCGCAATAACTTTCAGGCCCAAACCATGCGCCATGGCGATGGCGGCGTTAACTAGCTCATGATCGGTAACATCGACGGTGATATCATTGATAAAGCTGCGATCGATTTTCAAAACATTGAAAGGGTAGCTGCGCAGGTAACTCAGGGACGAATAGCCTGTACCGAAATCATCCATCGCGATACTGATACCCAATTTACTGATTGCGGAGACCGCCTCGTCCACATAGGAGAGACCACTCATCAAGACACCTTCGGTTATCTCCAATTCGAGGGTTTCGGGAGCGACCTTCAGATCAGTAATCACCCCCTCGATATAGGGTACCAGATTCGGATCCCTGAACTGTCGTGGTGACAAGTTGATGGCTACCGTAAATGGCCCGGATACCATACGACGCCACTCAACTGCCTTGGCTAACGCCTCCCTGATTACGAACTCTCCAATAGTTACAATCATACCCGTCTGTTCCGCAACAGGTATGAAATCCTCCGGACCCACCTGGCCCAGCTTTGGGTTCTCCCAGCGAAGCAGCGCCTCTACACCAATCACCTGTCGATTGCTGATAGAGACCTGTGGCTGATAGACAAGACTGAACTCATTGCGTTCCAGGGCGCCATGGAGCTGCTCCTCAAGTTGCAGTCGCTGTGACAGATTTCGATTCATCGAATCGGTAAAGTAAGAATAGGTATTCCGACCCAACGCCTTGGAGTGATACATGGCCGAATCAGCGTTACGCAGCAATTCTGAAGGCTGTTTACCGTCATCAGGATAGACAGCAATTCCGACACTGGTAGTCAACAACAGTTCTCTATTGTCGACACTGAATGGTCGACGGAAATCATCGATTAAATGCTTCACCACCGAGTTGGCATCCAACGGGTCCTCAAGACCGGCCAATATGATGATGAACTCATCGCCGCCCAGTCTGCCGACCGTATCGCCCTGGCGTATGGATTGCTGAAGGCGCTCTGCTGCCTGAATCAAGAGGGTATCGCCCATCTCGTGACCAAGGCTGTCATTCACTTTCTTGAAGTCATCCAGGTCGATAAAAAGCACAGCCACCCGGCTGCCATTCCGATCAGCCTCTTTCACCAACTGCCCCAACCTGTCGAGGCTCAGAAATCGATTAGGCAGTGATGTCAAACCATCGAAGTGAGCCTGCTGCAGAATCTTCTCAGCCTGCTTTTTCTGTAAAGTGATATCTTCTTTGATCGCAAGATAGTGGAAATCACCTCCTGCCACACCACTCACCGGGGCGATATAGACATGCTCCCAGTAGATCTCACCGTTTTTCTTACGATTCTGAAGCTCACCCTGCCAGGTCCGTCCACTCGTAATGGCCTCCCAAAGCTCCTTGTACAAAAGCTTCGGTGTCAGATTCGATTTAAGGATACTGGGTTTTTTCCCACGCAGCTCTTCAGAACTATAACCGCTGATCTTCTGTAACGTCGTATTGACGTACTCAATCGAACCGTTTTTATCCGTAATCATTACTGACACTGGACTCTGTTCAACAGCTTGTGACAGAAGGTGAATCTTCGCCTGAGCTGTTTTCAACTGGGTCAAGTCCACATCCACACAGTACATCTCCGGCGCCCCATCCTTACCGCGCAACATGACATGACTGGAGAATACCGGCACCTTTGACCCATCAGCCCGTTGCAGGGTCAACTCTGCTGAAGGGATCGCCTCGCCACCATCCAGCCAGGCCTGAGTATCGGTAACAACCTGTGGACGCATCGGCTCCGGAATAATCAACTTTTCAAGCTGCTGTCCCAATGCCTGCTCAGCAGGGTATCCATATAGCTGCTCACTGGCCTTGTTCCAGTAAATCACTTTGCGCTCTTTGTCGTAGCCCTGGACAGCAATGGCGTCAGTAGACTCGAATATTCTGCGAAACTTTGCTTCGCTCTCGGCAAGCTGGTTACGCGCTCTGACCACTTCAGATATATCCTGAGCAATAACCAGTATCTGGCTTTCTCCATCCTGATCTTTCAACGGCTTTTTGATGGAGCGGTAGTTACGGATTTCTCCGGTTACAGCATTCCTGCTATCTTCGTAGACGATCTCCGTTTCTCCCTTGGCCATGATACCAAGCACATTCTCCCGCATTGCGTCAGCCAACTCAGCCGGAACCCCAAAATCACGATCCGACTTACCCACCATTGTTTCCGGTTCTGTATCGTAGAGATCTGCAACCGCCTGGTTACAGAGCAGGAAGTCCCCCTTATGATCTTTCAGTACAAACACGTCGGGGAGTTGATCGATGACATTCTTGAGCAGATTTTCACTGCGCCTGAGGGACTGTTCTGTCTCATGCCGCCGGTCGATTTCACGCTGTAACTGCCTGTTCCATCCCAGCACAAGCATAATCAAAATCGCCAGACCGAGAGTAATCTGCATGACCAGACCATAGTCGGTCTTTTCCACATATTTTGTACGTACCCAGGCCTGCTGAATCTCCTGCCTCTCAGTTTGAGATATGGATTTGAGTGTCTTATTGATGATTGAATAGAGCAGTGGATTGTCTTTATCAACAAACAGGGTCAGATCCATGATGACTGACGTTTTACCCACCACCTTGACGTTATGCATCCCCATTTCAGCGATGTGATAGCCCGCCAGTGCCATGGTTGCAAGCAAGGCATCGAACCGTCCCTGGGAGACACCTTCCAGACCTTCCTGGATATTTTCCACTTCGATAAAACCGATATCCGGGTAGCGCTCGAACAGATCCGCTGTATAACCGTAGTCCTTGATGATTGCGATATTGCGATCATCAATCTCCTCAAGGGTTTCAACAAAATTCTGCCGGTAATCCATGATTATGACAATCGGATTCCGACTATAGGTCTCAACCGGATTGAAATGCTGATTCAGGATGGCATCAGCCGCATCACCGGAAATAACCGAAACCTTACCCTGTACGGCGTGATTCAGGGATTCAGTCCAACTTGAAACGGGAATGGCATCGAACTTCAGGCCAGTCTCACGCTCGATGACACGAAGGTAATCGGCCACCATCCCGATATAATTGCCCTCCTTATCAAAGGCCTCATAGGGTAGCCAGTTGGGATCACCGGTGAACCTGATAGTTTGATTCCGATCAATCCAATTCCGCTCTGCTGAGGTTAGCTGAAGATCAGCAACAGGGCCTGCCATCTTGGATGGCAGCTCCGCATAGGCAAAAGTCGTCGCCAGACTTGAAAAGAACATCACCAGAAAGCAAAAACAAGTGAGTTTATTAATTATATTTATCAATATTTTAAACCTTTCCACACCAAACACCCCAGAGACTACTCCAGTGACAACAATTTGAGAGTAGATATAATCCCTTTGTCATAAGTATACAGGGTAGATGGCCGTTGTCAGGATAGGGGCATCGAGGCTGACTAGCTTGATCAATCACTGCCCTTCAGGGTGCTGGTGACCAAGCCCCCTGGCCTGCAGAAGAATCAGTGTCTTGTCGTTGACCTGAGGTCACAACTTGGGAGGTGCTATCGTGGTGCTTTTTCGCTCCCCGAGCGGAACACGCCTCTCTCTCCTGTTGGTCTGGTCATACATCGATGGGATATTTGTCGTTGGGTGAGAAAACCATTCAGATCTCGATCAACACCCCCTCCCGCGCTAAATCAAACTGAGGATCCCTCTCCCTTCCCACATCATGACTGCTCCTGGCTTCATCGAATGCCAGTTCCAGAGCTGCATCGCTGCGGGTTGGTTCATGATGGGTAAGAAACACCCGCCTCACCCCGGCTTCCCGTGCGGCCTCGATACTGGAACCAAAGGTACCGTGCCCCCAACCTTTGCGACTCGGATATTCCGCATCGGTATAGGCCGTATCGATCACCAGAACATCGGCATCCCGGAAAAATTCAACCACTCTGCTACACTGCTCATCCACCATCTGCTGATAATCGGCGTAGTCCGGATCATCTTCGTTGTAGATGTTGAATGGCCACTCATGGTCACCGGTAAAGACAAACACTTTGCCGCCACACTCCACGCGATAACCGAAGTTGAGTACCGGGTGGTTCAACAACATGCTTCGAACATTGACCCCACCGACCTGTACACTCTGACCCTCTTGAATATTCAGATAGCGCATGCTGGCGTTGAGTTCGGCCTCACGCACCGGAAAATAGGCATACTCCATCTGCCTGGCCAACACCTCACCGATATCGCGTTGGGTAATGGGATCGGCTGCACCATGAATCGTGACCTCGTTTCCCGGTATGAAAATCGGTAAAAACATTGGCAGGCCCTGAATATGATCCCAGTGGGTATGGGTGATAAAGATATGGAGCTTGAGAGGAAATTCGGGAATCAGACTCTGACCCAGTGGAAAAATACCTGTTCCACCATCCAGAATCAGCAGCTCGTTGTTGTCGCCACGCACCTCGATACAGGTGGTATTACCCCCATAATGAACCGTCTGTGGTCCGGGTGCCGGAATGGATCCACGCACACCCCAAAATTTAAAATGCACTTTGCTTACCCTTTCCCGGTGATACTAAAACAGAGGCCTTGCAGGAACTCAAAACCTAAAACCAAGCAAGCACCAGTATCCATCAATTAAAGCTGCGTGAACAATCGGGCCTTTTCCATCTCTCCACTGAGATCTCCCAATATCGACATCAGACCCGATAGATCAGTGCCAAAACGCTCAGACACCAAGGGTGGAAACTCCGCAATCACTGGATTGCCGGCATCACCGAAGCCCAGGCTACGAACGATCTGGTTGGCGGCAAATACCGCTTCGCACATACCCTCACCGTCATCTTCAGGCCCACGCTCAGGGTGATGGTGATGATGAATGGCGTGCGCCAAGGATGGGGGCAATTTCCATACCTCAGCCAGGCGTCCGCCAATCTCATCGTGACTGATGCCTTGGCTCTCCAGCTCGACCTCATGCAAACTACGCTGCTGTTCAGCGGCTTGATCCAGGCAGAGACGGAACACTTCAGGTTTAAACTGCGCCAGTACGACTTTACCAAAATCATGAAGCAATCCGGCCACAAAGAAATCCGTTGCATCTTTATCCGGCACACCCAGGTGTGTCGCCAGCAACTTGGCCACCGAAGCCACACCCAAAGAGTGGGCGAGAAACTGATTCATATCCAACCCTGCCTTGTTACTCTTTGGCAGCATGCCTATAGCGGCAATCGACAGGGCCAGATTCTTGATGGTGTTGATCCCCACATAAACCACACCATGGTTGATTGAGTTGATCGGACGAGACAGACCGAAGTAGGCGGAGTTGACCAGTTTCAGTACCTTCATGGTCATCACCGGATCGTGTTCAATGACCTGAACCAATGCCTTGGGCGCACAATCTGGACGGGAGGCCAGATCCAGTACTTTGGTCACCCCCTGGGGAAATGCTGGCATGCGCTCGACCAAGTCAGGTACTTCTGTCGCGTCAATCGCCATAAGTCTGGTATCCCCCATGTAAGAGACTTAACCTGAATCCGTGGTCTGTTGTTTAACTTTACCGCCTTTACCACCAATATCGTGGAGTTGTCTCAAATAGAGAAATCCACCAACCCGGTGGACTGGATCGATTGCACCAGCTGGGTGAACTGCTGGCTTGCCCCTTGATCCGGCAAATGACTCCTACCCTACAATATTAATTTTAACCACAACACTGAAAAGTATGCTGCACCAAAATTTGAAAGTTGAACCCAAGAGTAGCATTTTTACTAAACGAGAGATTTATCGATAGATATCAATGGCCACAGCCGTGGTCAAAATCTCCGTAAAATTATTATTTTTTATAACTTGCTTCGGATCTAGTAGACATTAATTTACTTTTCAAACCAGGACAAATCAAGATACGGCATGAATAGAGAGCCTTAACCAAGGACAACCACTAGAATAAATCCTTCATCCAAATAGGGGTTCTTTAGATTACAAAGCAGTGAATATGCGCATATTATAACAACACAGCATCAGACCCATCATATCCTGACTCAATCTGCTGAATGAGCAGTGTATATATAATTGGATCACCTATGAAAAATACAGAAAAATCGCTCATCCAACAGATGAGGATTACGGATTTTGAGATCACTGGTCGAAAAAGTCTGTTCTCGATCTCTCCAGCAGACACAGAGATACTCAAACAAGCCAGGCCTTATATTGAGGCTGACCTGAACTCCATCGTCGAAACCTTTTATAAGTATCAGACCGAGGTACCCGACATTGCACTACTGATTGGTGATGCCGATACGCTGAATAGACTGCATAACGCACAAAAGGCATATATCACAGATCTGTTTTCAGGCTATTACGATATTGAATATGTAAACAATCGATTGCGAATCGGACTGGTTCACAAGCGTATAGGCGTTGAACCAAAGCTCTACCTGGCTGCCATTCTTACCCTTAAACAGCTGCTCATTACACACATCAGAAATACCGTTCCAACTGATAATAATCCGGATGCCGTCATTGCAGCGCTTGAAAAGTTGTTGATGCTCGACATATCACTGGTATTTGACACCTATATAAGGAGCCTGATATCGGAGATCGAAATATCAAAGGATAAATCTGAACAGTATGCCAGCGCCCTTGAGGAGAAGGTAAAAGAACGCACCAAGCAACTTGAACTGCTATCAAGAACAGACCCACTCACCGGACTGCTCAACAGACAGCATTTCGATGAGTTGATGACTCAGGCACTCAGAGCAGCGCAAAGAAGAAATGAACCTATCACTGTCGCCTATATAGATATCAACGACTTCAAAATAATCAATGACACTCACGGCCATCGGCGCGGTGACGAAATACTCAAGAGAATTGCTAAGGCTCTAAAGCTGAGTTCCAGAACAGACGATTGCTGCATTCGCTATGGCGGAGATGAATTCTGCATCATCATGCCGAATTGTAGTTCTAATGAGGCAAACGAGGTATGGGGTAAACGACTGCAAGAAACATTGTTAAAACAGGCAGACAGTCCAAAACTGAGTATCGGCTACGCACAAACGGGTCCGGATGATTACATGACCACAGAACAGCTAATTCAATATGCAGATGAGGAGATGTACAGAGCGAAGAAAAAGGCAAAAGAGATCCCTGAATAAAAGTGGTTTCACTCAGATAAGCAACAACTCACAGGAGAGAGGCAAAGAAGGACGTCGATGGTGGATGAATTCGGATAGTGATCAAAATCGGCACGCCTCAGCTGCTGGGAACTGACCTGTCACGCCATTGCTGTTTCAATGATCAGTCTCAGTCAGGCAGAGATTGAGATAATAAAGCTTGAACCCAGAGCTGCGTAGAAACCCTGTATATTCCAAGGTTTTGATTCACGGCCTGACAGACAATACTCGAAAATGTTGTCTCCACACATACAGATCCTACAGCACCATACCGATCGCCATGAACGACACACGACAGACCAACAAAGACAAAGCCATCAGTTTCTACCGAATGGCCTACCTGGGCAACCCTGCCAAAGCGGTGGAGCGCTATGTGGGCGATTGCTATATACAGCACAATCCGTTGGTCGGTAACGGCAAACAGGCCTTCATCGACTATTTCACCGAAATGGCCAAGCGCTATCCTGAGAAAAGCATCGAGTTTGTCAGAGCGGTGGCTGAAGGTGATCTGGTTGCCTTGCATACCCACCAGAGATGGCCCGGCGACGAGGAGTACGTGACGATGGATTTCTTCCGTTTCGATGGCGCAGGAAAGATCGTCGAGCACTGGGACTCGATTCAATCAATACCGCAGCAGAGCAAGAATGGGAATTCGATGTATTGAAGTGTGAGCAGGCAATGCCTGTCAGGCCTCAGGCGCATGCAAATTTGAACCAAAGGCCATCAATTACTGTAGAGACTCACTTCTATCCGCTGGTTTTGCGCCGCCACATCGTTCCATTCACCAGCGGTTGAGGCTTCATAAGCAGCCGGATAGGGCATCAACGGCTCATCGAAACCGTTACTGAAGAGAATGATCTCAACTGCGCCGCCACTCCTGGCCAACTCCACGTTGATGTAGTTGGCAAAGGCAACAGACTGATCATTCAGCCACTCATTGTTACTCCGGTGGTCGACCGCATAGGCACACTCACTCAGCGCCATCTCACGGGGTGCCATTGCAAGCTCACCCGCCGCATCTTTGCGTAGACAGAAGTTACCGTGGTTTGCCCGCAGCTCCAGAGTACCCTGAAACCCCGACTCTTTCAGTTGCCCCACTAGCTCCGATAACCAGAGGGCCCGCTGATCATCAAATGGGCGCTCTCCATAGGCAAATTCAGCACCCTGATTGGCCGCCCATTCGATCAGCTTCAACGGCAGCACAATTTCAGTCTGCGGCTCCTCCGGCTGGGCTTGTTGCGGCACCTTTAATTGGGCTGCCAGTTGCTCGATTCTGTCATTCTGTTGCGCAACCATCTCCGTCAGCTGTTTGTCATCGCCAGTAGCGGAAGGCAACTCCTGCCCGTTGAGGCCCAGATAGAGCAGCAGAACAGCTGCCAGGGCAGACACGCCACCCAATATGCCACCCATGAACGCTCGTGAACCGCGAGCACTCTGCTCCTCCTGTAAGGCTTCCAGCTCATACATTTCGCTGTGTAGCTCAGCAAACTGTTTATCGAGCCTCTGCTGCATCCGCTCTTCCGACATGCTCTGCTCACGGCGAAAAAATCGCTTCAGTGACTCTCCAGCAGAGAGACTCTCCTGGAAGCTATCCAGAGGCAGACCGACCATCTCCACTTTGGCGGGCTTATGACGCTCATGGTCGCTGATCGGGTGGACATTGTCGGTACGCACATGACGACGCACGGAATCCAACCCCTCATTTTTAAAGTCGTGCACCAGTGAATCCTGCTCCGGCATCAGATGCAAGCTGCTGAGAACATCCTCGAAATCCTGGGCTTCGAGCTGTTTTGGCAGCACCCCGACAGCACCCAGCGCCCGCGCCTGACTGAGTGCCAGCCCCCCCTCTTTGGAGGTGTACATCATCACCGGGATAACCGCTGTGTTTGGATTGGATTTAATGACCTTAAGTGCCTGGAAGCCATCCATGCCAGGCATCTCGTAATCCATGAAAATCGCATCCGGTGCATTCTCATAGAGATAGTCGATGGCGGCCGCCGCAGACTCTCTTGCATCCACCGTTATGCCGTACTTCTGCAGCTTGCTAGAGAGCACTTGCCGAGCGGTTTTCGAGTCATCGACAATGAGTGCTTTTTTTGTCTGAGATCCCGTCACGACGCCAATCCTTTCCCCTGTTGTTTCTAGGTATGCTATTTCAGCAAACTA
>JAHRHW010000133.1 GCA_019100305.1 Candidatus Thiodiazotropha taylori
AACCATCCCCGGACAACATGCCCCGTACCACATCCACGATGTGTTCAACCGGCATACCATAGGGAATAACTGCCGCCAATGCCCCCTTCCGATCGATCAGATAGAGATTGGCTGAGTGATCGATACTGTACCCTCCCCCTTCCTTATCCTTGCGCTGATACTTCACCCGGTATTGTCGTGCCACTTCTTTGACCGTGGTTTCAGTGCCGGTCAAACCAACAATTTCACTATTGAAGTAACCTACATAGTCACTCAGAACGGCCGGAGTATCCCGATCCGGGTCCAGGGAGACGAAAAGTCCCTGAAGACGATCCGACTCCTCCCTCAACGTATCGAAAACCACCGCCAGCTTGGCCAGTTCGGTGGGGCAGATATCCGGACAATAGGTGTAGCCGAAAGAGAGCAGTACCAGTTTGCCCTGCAGCTGACTCAGTCTGAAGGTATCATTGTTGTGGTCCGTAAGCGTGAAATCACCACCGATCTCGTCCGTAGCGGCAGATGCCATGGTCACAGACAGAATGGTGAATAGCAGAACCAGCCAGCGCTTTTTATCGGCCTGCGTCATCTAACGCACCTCCACTTCGCTGCCATGCACCCAGCTGGGATCCCCTTCCCCCACATCGCCTACCGGTGCGTCGAATGCATCCGCAACCAGGGTATCCACGTTACTGCCGGTGAGGGACTGCATAAAATCAACCAGATCCGATTTCTCCTGTGAGGAGAGACCGAGCGGGCGGATCAGAGGATCGAGGAGTTCATTGGGCACCCCTCCCTGATCATAGAAATCGACCACCTCGTGCAGGCTGCTGAGTGAACCGTTGTGCATATAGGGTGCGGTAAGAGCCACGTTGCGTAGGCTGGGGGTCTTATACTTCCAACGATCATGAGGATTCTGAGTCACCTCATAGCGGCCCACATCGGTGGCTTGTTTCTCCCCCACCTGATCGATAATCGCACGATCGATATCGATGGTAATCCCTGGGGCAACTGTCACCTGCTGTTTGTCCGGAAAAATCCCCATCGACTCCCGGTAACCGATTCCAGTGTTGTGCAGTTGATCATCCATGAACAGGGCACTGCGTTCTCCGATTGAGTGGCAGGCAACGCATCCCGCCTTACCGGTAAAGATCTCAAACCCCCGCTTAGCCGAATCGGAGAGCGCTGTCTGATCACCCGCATAACGCCATCGGTCGAATGGGGAGTCCGCAGAAACCAGAGCACGCTGATAACTGGCCAGCGCCATGCCCAGTGTCTCCATCGACACGCCTCTGCCATCGAAGGCATCTTCAAAAAGACCTCGGTAGTCGTCGATCTGACGGACTTTGTTCAGAACATAACCGATCGATGGATTGGCCATCTCGTTGTTCGCCAGCAAAGGCCCCCAGGCCTGTTGTTCCAGATTCTCCTCCCGGCCATCATGGAACAGCAGATTACTGTAAGCCGAGTTGTAGACCGAAGGAGAGTTGCGTCGTACCGAACGTCCTTCGATACCCACTGCCATGGCCAGTTCATTGCTGGTAAATCCCTGTTCCGGCACATGGCACATGGCACAGGAGAACGTATCGTTGAGCGACAGTCTGCGATCGTAAAACAGCTTTCGGCCCAAATCGATCTTCTCCCGGGACAAAGGATTGTCAGCCGGCACCGGGATCGCCGGCAGTCCCAATGGGGGATTGCTGGCAATCGACAGCAGGTCAGCCTTTGCACCCTTTCTCAACTCCAAATCCTGTGAATCGGTGACGTAGCTGCTGAGTTCATATCCCAGTTTATTGTCACCCGGTTTGGAGAGCTGGGAAGTGTGCTGAGAGACCATCGCCAGCTTGATGGTCTCATCACTTGCCTGCTCATGTTGAAGAACTGTTTTCAGATCATTGATGATCAGATCGTGATGCAGGAAATCAACACTGTATATATTACGAATGTTCTTTTCTGGATCGATGAGGAATACTCTGAGCACATGACTGTATCCCACATTGGTCCTGCCACTGCTATCGGTCTCACGTAAGATTACCTGATTATAGGATTTCAGAATCGGATCCAGGCTCTGCATTGAGGCCGTGGTGACGAACTGCCATTCACCGGCACTCCCTGCATAACGAAAGTTATTGCCGTACAACTCCATTACCGATGGGGTATCGACCTCCGGATCAAAACTGAGACTGATCAATTTCAGTCTGCTGGCCAGTACTGGATCCCGTTTCATTGCCGATTTGATCTTGTAAAAGACATGAGATGTCAGCGGACAACCGTTAACATCACTGCAAGTGCTGTAGATAAATGCCAGCAACACATATTTGTCATTGAAAAGCTCATACAGTGTTCGCCTTTGACCCTTGGCAATCAGAACCTCACCATTCGATGCCTCACCCAAGGGTGGCAGTTGATAACTGCCGATCTCCGGCAGTTCGTAAGCCAAATCACCATAACCTGGCGCCGAGATGATCGCAGGATTGACCGAATCGGCGTCAACCGTTGATACGACTATTGCCGCAATCAGAAAAGCTTGGATAAATCGAAAGACCATAAATGCTCCCAGGCGCCGACAATCCCGGCCCACAGAGTTGCAGCCGGGATCGTCATTTGCGGACCCCAAACAGAGATCCGCATCGGACAGATACTACTTGCCTGTGGTATCCAGACCGGCTACGGAGATCTGCCTATCCTCAGGTCTGACTTGACCATACAGGGAGTAGGCACCGAATCGCATCTGATGCGCCCGACCAAGCTTGAGCGCCTTGAAATCGATAGCGAACTTCTCAACCAGCTGCTCTCCATTCCAGACGTAGCTCTTGAAGTACTGCTCATTGTCGCCACCCTTCTTGTCCCAGTTGGCCAGCAGTGAAGAGGTGTAGTAGATACGGGTGCTGTCCCAGCTGGATGAGGCCATGTTGACCTGCCTGCCGATCACCTTCTCATAGACCTGTTTTGGTTTATGGGGGTTGGTCATATCGAACAGCCGGGTCTTACCATCCATAAATGTGTTGACCCAGAGGCGACTGTCATCAGAGCTGATCGAGATATCCACCGGCAGAGGCACTTTCGAGGCATCACCCACATCGGCAACCGCTTCTGCCTGCCATTCACCCTGTTGATCTTCATAGATCAGCCAGATCTTGGAGGTCAAAGCCGTCGTGGTGACACACCAGTTGTTGTTGGGTTGCCAGGCACAACGGATCTCCAGCGGCGCACCGGGAACATCAAAAACCTTTTTAGGCTTTTTAGTGTGCAGATCCCAAAGCACCACCGTATTACCAAAGCGCTTCATCGCCTCCTTATCCTGCAACATTTTACCGAAATCCATCATGTAGTTGGACCAGCCGGTAAATGAGGAGGTGAGCATGATGTTACGGCGAGGCAGTACACGAAGATCATAGTTGTAACCATCGGCATACTTACCGGTTTTCTCCGCACCGCGCAGATTCTGGTCGGTGGGCATCCAATGGGTGGCGATATACTCGCCTTCGTTGGTGTATTCAACCAACGCAGTACGACCACCATGATCCTTATTGTTTGAAAGACCTGTGATCATGATGCGTCCGGGCAATGCATAGGTCGTATGGGGACCGACCACACCGCCACTTTTCTCGACAAAGTCGGTGACGACTTTATGCAGCTTGGGTTTCGCTGGGTCAGTATGGACATCGAAGATGAAAAGTTTGTTGGTATCGAGACCGCCCGCCCAGAGGTAGCGACGATCGTCGGTAAATCCTGAATGGTGCGCTTCATTGCGTCCGCCAACGGAAAGTGAATCGACCACTTTGCCGTAGTTAGCCGATTTGGGATTGACATCGACAGTGACAAGTTTGTCCTGACCGTCTCCCATGCCTTCAATACCCAACGTCCAGACATAGACAAAATCTTCCTGGCCGACAATCTTGGCCATGTAGGGTGACTGACAGGTCTCATCGGCCTGCAGGGGTAGCGTGGCACCAAACAGGGTGGTGCCAACAGCCAGGGCGGATGCCAGTGCAATGGATTTGGCAGGCTTATTTTTGAACAGCCTCATGATTAAAACCTCCTAGTGGTAATAATTTTTTTACTGCTATTCAGCCTTACCTCAGCCCTGCCAATGCAGATGGCCAATCCCGGATTGATCTGACTATCCAGGCCGGGTGGGTACTACTTAAAAAACTTGATTGCCAAAGATCCCTAGGCACAGGAGCCGTTCGACCCTCCGTAGTCCTGCTGCGATACAGCTGGCAGTGAGGTAAGCGGCTAAAATGAAAATAGAATGAATATTCATTCTTGTCAAATTTTTTACTATGCTATGGTGGTGAAAGGGTGGAAATACCGATTCGCACCATGGTGCTTTACCTAAAAATACCCCCGGGTATAAGGCCTGGGGCAAAAAGAACGGCATTCCTATTTCAAAGGCGCGTCACCGTTATCAGGGCCTTCCCGTAGCAAACGGATAGATGCCCAAACTCAGCTCATCCTGAGTGATAGCGCTGTTTCAATGCGGGTGCAGCATGGCGGGAGATTCGGAGAGATCGAGATTAAAACCCTCCAGTGGGTGCTTTTGTACCTTAGGCAACACTGGATATAATTGGTTAAAAAATAGTATTTGACAGGACCTGAGATGAGGAATCCGATTGGGCCTGTCGAGTCTGGAGAACGCCAATCAAGGCGTGAGGAGATAAGTTTGGCTGTTCCCCATGAACGACAAGCATCTGAATCTGATATTTTTTCAAGCCACTCACCGCCAACTTCGGGGGGCGGAGAAATCTTATCCCAGGTTGGTGCTAGCAATCGATCCCATTTAGTCACGACAGATCACTCACTCCGTCTTGCTGAAGAAAACCATCGTTTCAGCAGGGCTGATCGGATTCGCCTTAATCGGCCTTAGCAGGTACCCACATGCTCCATCTGAAAAAAGCCGCGACGGAAGATCTACCGGTCTACGACCGCATCCTCAGTACAGCCCTCGATCTGTTTGTCGAACGTGGTTACCACAATGTATCGATTCATGACATCCAGAAGTTGGCGAATGTCAGTATCGGCTCGATCTACAACCATTTCGGGGGAAAGGAAGGGGTTGCTAAAGCCCTCTATTACCACTTGATCAGAGAGATGGAAGAGCTGGTTGCCGATGTGATCGACGAAAATCTGAGCTTTCGTGAGAGCTGCAACCGGATTATCTCACTGCTGTTTGAGTATACCGAGAGCAAGCGCAATATCGTCGCCTACGTACTGCATGCCAAACACCAGGAGTTTCTGCCGGATGAGCCTCCGATCTGCAGTTCTACCCCGTTCAAGACCATGCGCAATATCGTACAGCGGGGGATGGAATCCGGTGAGATCCGCGAGGGGGATCCCTGGGTAGTCGCCTCGGGTGTCTTTGGCGGTGCGATTCGCTTGATTCATCTGCGACTGGACGGGGTGCTGAATGTCCCTCTGCCGGAGCTTTACGATGAGCTGATCGATTGTATGTGGCACGGCATGGAACCCATTTCCATCCAGGAAAGCGTGGCTTGAGTCAGCGCTCGACCCCACGCTCAACCCCAGAAAAGCCCTCCGGCGTCCGCCCTATCGCTCTGTCAGCTATAGACAAGGGGCGGTTCATCCATTTTCGCAAGTTGCTCACGCAGCGTGAGGATATGGTCCTCCCAAAATCTCACTGAATCGAACCAGGGAAAGGCCGCCGGAAAGGCGGGATCATCCCAGCGTTTGGCAAGCCAGCCCGCATAGTGGACAAGCCTCAGACTGCGCAACGCCTCCAACAGATGGAGCTCGGCTGGATTGAAATCATAGAACTGGGTGTAACCGTCGAGTAGATCGGCCAGTCTTTCGGTCATATAGCGACGATCTCCAGAGAGAAACATCCACAGATCCTGCATGGCGGGCCCGGTTCTGGTGTCATCAAAATCGACGATCTGCGGTCCGTCATCCCGCCAGAGAATATTTCCGGGATGGCAATCCCCATGCAGTCGTATGGTGGTGAAGTGACCTGCCTGACTGTAGCAGGATTCGATTCGCTGTTGCAGATCTTTGATAATCGTCTGATAGGCGCTCAGCAGGTGCGTCGGTAGAAAATCGTGCTCCAGCAGATAGTGGCTGGGTCGTAACAGATAGTGCTCGATGTCGATCTCTGGACGATGGTTAAAAGATTCAGATGCACCCAGCATATGAATCCTGCCGATGAAGCGCCCCAGTTGTTCCAGATGTGACGGGTCATCCAGTTCCGGCGGGCGTCCCCCTCGACAGGGATAGAGGGCAAATCTGAGCCCTTGATGGTGGTGCAGCGTTTCGCCGTTTTCATCAGCGGCGGGTGCGATAACAGGAATCTCCTGATCCGCCAGTGCCAGGGTAAATTCATGCTCTTCAAGGATCGCCTCATCACTCCAGCGATTGGGACGATAGAACTTCGCCACCAGCGCCGGCCCCTCCTCCATACCGACCTGATAAACCCGGTTTTCATAGCTGTTGAGTGCCAGAAACTGTCCACTGCTTACAACCCCGGTCGTCTCGATAGCATCGAGCATGGTATCCGGCGTCAGGGAGGCAAACGCGTGTTGAAATTCGGACTCACTCATCAACACGATTCTAATGGGAGATCAGCTTCAGAGACAATGATTAAGTGAACCGCCCTTCAGGCGTGGTATCGCTGGCCAATCAATCCGATTGTCAGCGTTTGCGCGCCAGAATATAGCGTATCGGCATGCCAACCTCATCCAACTCCAGGTCAAAACCATGCTTGTCGAACAGACCCTGTAAATTGCAATTGTGCCAAGTGTTGAGAAAGGGCTCGTGAATCGATTTGGCAAACCAGCTGAAATAGAGCCCTTTCAGACCAAAGCGGCGGGTCATCTCCCAATACCCGCTGTAGGCCTGGACCGGAGATGGCTCACCGATGGCCAGCAGACTGCCCGGCTCGAGTATTCGGTTGATCTCCTTGAGACTCAGTTCGAAGTACTTGATCGGCATTTCGTGGAACAGAAAACCCGCTGTAGCCCCTTCAAAGCGTCGGTCAGGAAACCCTGTCTCTTCAATAATGCCCTGCACAAACTTGATGTTGGGGTACTCATCAGCGCCATATTTGAGCAGATAGGGAGAAGGGTCTATGCCCCAGACATCCTCGACACCCAGAGCTTCCAGCTCAGCCGCGACGCCACCGCCGGAGCAACCGATATCCAGCACCCGATTGGCGCCTTTGAATTCCGAAGCCAGACGTTTTCTGAGTTTTTTGATCTCACCCAACATGAAACGGTCGAAATTTTTGATATAACGCCGGGTCATCACCTTCGAGTAGTTGCCGTTGGGAAAATTGTGGAATTCCCGCAGCACATACTTGGGAATCATATCCCGTCCGGGCATGCCTTCAGGAAGCTCAACCGTGGGACGCTTTTTGGCGGCTATCAGCTTGAGCAGGGAGAAGAATCCCCCGAAGCTACTGAAGTTAGATAGATCAGGCCAGGCATCCGGCATCTCCATGCTCCGCCAATCCGGAACGACTGGATCCTGATTGCCCCCGGGGCCCAAGTCAGCAAATGATTTATCAACAGTCATGCCCATCTTCATAGATCTCCCTATCTCTATACTCCGCAACCCTATGGCTTCACATCGTGTGAGCCAAAAAACCCTGAAAACAGACAGTATTATACCAACCCGGATCGATTTCAAGCAATTCCCCAGGCTATTTTTTTAAATCAAAAAAGGCAAATCAGAGAACAAGTTAGCTTACTCTGATCCCGGTTTTGCGGAATCGGCCAGATGGATTCCGCTTGCCAACTTGTGCAAACAAAAACATACTCCCAAACAAGCCATATGACGATCAGCAGGACGATAGATGAGCAAATCCACCACTGAACTCAGAGCGCCCAATGAGAACTGGCTGCAACGCTGGGAAGATAACAATATCGGTTGGCACCATGTGGAGTTCAATCAACATCTCCTGAATTACTGGCACACCCTCTACCTACCGGCAGGCTCCCTGGTGCTGGCGCCGCTTTGCGGTAAGAGTCGCGATATGTTCTGGCTGGCTGAACAGGGATACCGTATTCGCGGGATTGAGCTAAGCCGATTGGCAATAAGCCAATTCTTCGATGAACACAATCTTCAGCCTACTGTAGAGCAGAGTGACTATTTTGAGCAGTGGCGTCAGGGACCGTTTGAGCTTTTATGCGGTGATATCTTCGATCTGGCGCAGCATGATGCTTCGGATGTAGATGCGGTCTACGACAGGGCCTCATTAATTGCTCTCAACCCTCAACAACGGCAACAGTTTGCCCACCTGATCATTGAATTGCTACCCAGTCACGCAAAGATCCTCCTGGTCACTCTGGAGTACCCCCAGGATGAGATGGATGGCCCACCCTACAGTGTGGGCGAAGCGGAGGTCCGGGCGCTTTTCGAGCAAGATTTCAACATCAACCTGCTGCATCAGCTGGATCTGCTGCAGAATACAGACCGCTATCAACACCACGGGGTCAGTAAAATGGTGGAAAAGATCTATCTCTTGAAGCCGGCAGGAAATTCCAAGTAACCAACGAGCCTGTCTGTCTCTTCACAAACCCCTATTGCCACGGCTGCAATTCGATCAGTAAGGTCGTGTGATCATTGCCCAGCCACAGCTGACCCTCCTGTATGGTGGCATGCAGCCGCATATTGCGCTCAGCGAGATTATCCAGCTGTTGCAACGCTTCAAGGGTGAGGTTGACCACACTTAAATTCGCAAAGCGACTGACCGTCTGCTGCATCTGCTCCCACCAGATCGAGGCACTACGCTCCGCATAGGGATAGACCAATACACGTTTGGATCTGCCGCAGGCGCGTCTCAGCCGTTTTTCATCCGGCTGCCCCAACTCAATCCAGAGCTCGATCTCATCACTTAGGCTCTTCAGCCAAAGATCCGGTTCGTCATCGGTGCTGATCCCTTTGGTGAAGCTGAGATGCTGATTGGCATTCAAGGCGAAAACCGCCAGACGCAACAGCATACGTTGATTGGTTTCCGATGGGTGTCTCGCCAGTGTCAGACTATAGGTATCATAATGCTGCTCATCCATATTGGATACTTGCAGTTCCGCTTTGAAGATTGTTGATTTAAGTGCCACTTTGACTGCCGTCCTATCTGTGCAGAGGTTGTTTTCGGTTAACGCCACAACAATAGGCAATGTTACCAGTTCTGGAGTCGATGTTATGGGTTGAAATGGTGATTATGCTCAGTTGGCAGACCGAGAGTGACTGATTCTCACTCCGTAACCTTGCGTCTCAGTGCTTTCTGTTTGCCACGCCTGTTTTTAGCATCCAGACGGCGTCGTACTGATGCCTTGGTAGGCCGGGTCTTGAAACGTTTTTTCGGTGAAGCCATCGCACTGCTGATCATAGAGTGTAGCCGTTGCAGAGCATCCTTACGGTTCTTCTCCTGATCCCTATAGCGTTGGGCCTTGATCACCACCACCCCGTCGCGATTGATACGGCTATCGGCACGCGCCAGCAGACGCTGCTTGATCCGTAGAGGCAGGGAAGAGGCCTTGATATCGAAACGCAAATGAATTGCAGTAGCGACCTTATTGACATTCTGGCCACCCGACCCCTGGGCATGTATGGCACTCCACTGAATCTCAGCGTGCGGAATTTCTATCTTGTCGCCGACTGAAAATGCCATTGAATTATCAAGCTAATGGTTGATGGATAGCGTGCAACCATCTTAAATCTATTTCACCGGAACCACAATTCAGTAATATTGACGACAAAGCGGGTGTTTGGTGAACCCAGGTTTGTATCAACCCAGCGCGATTAACCGACTATCGATCCGCCAACTCAACACATTACAAAAACAGGCACTAAACTAATTCAATTAAGCAGACTCGAAGTAAATACCAGATCACGATAGCACCCAAGGCTAGGTCTGGATTTTGACCATTACGACATAACCTGAAATTGGTCTGCTGGATCCTAGTATACAGCGGACCGATAGAACAGATTATAAAGAGGTAGCTAAGGTGCATCTTATGAACGCAGCAATGGTAGGCTCCATATCCTTTCTGTTATTCGCTTGTGCGGCTCAGCCCCTTTTAGCAGACAGGCACATCGAGACAGAAAAACAG
>JAHRHW010000134.1 GCA_019100305.1 Candidatus Thiodiazotropha taylori
GAATTGCATCGGAAGCCTCGGGAAACATGAACAGACAGAGCAGACGTATCCTTCTCATTGTTGTCGGCAGCCTGATCATCAGCAGCTGTGCATCAAAGATACCACTGGCCATCCGTACCCCCGTTGACGGCGACATCCGGGTCGATGAAGTGCAGCAGGACGCAGAGCCGTTTATCGGTAGCCGTGTACGCTGGGGAGGTGAGATCATCTCAGTGGAAAATCTCGCCGATGAGACCCATATCGAGATTCTCTCCCAGCGCCTGAGCAAATCGGGCAAGCCATTGGACAGTAAAAAGAGCCACGGCCGTTTCATCGCCCGCATGGATGGCTTTATGGAGCCTGAGGATTTTCCCAAAGAGCGTCTGATTACGGTGGTCGGGCGACTTCAAGAGGTGATCGAGAAGCCTGTCGGTGAATACCCCTACAGCTATCCCCAGGTGAAGGTCCGGAGCTACCATCTGTGGCCCAAACAGATCGACCCGGCCTATCAACACCGTTACTTCTCTGACCCATTCTACGACCCCTTTTACTACCCCTATTGGCGAAGACACCCAATCTACTGGTAGCGTTAGTCATGCTTGAATCCCTGAGAGAGAAGTTCCTGGTCGCCGGCTTGATCAGTTTGTTGCTCAACCTCATCGGCTGCAGCAGCAATCCGCTCATCACACCGGCAGACCGCAGCCTCTCCCCAAAACAGACCGCCACAGCCTCAACACTACCCGAGCAGAATTTACAGTGGGGCGGTATTGTCATTGCCGTCACCAACCTCGCTGAATCGAGCGAAGTGGAGATCCTCGCCTACCCGCTGGATGACCGGGGGCGACCGATGACAGATTCCAGTTCCATCGGACGCTTTATCGCCACTCAACCGGGTTATCTGGAAGCCGGGGATTACCCATCTGGACGACTGGTCACCGCGACCGGCCGGATTTCGGAGATTCGTGCGGGTCTGGTCGGTGAAGCGGCGTATGATTTTCCAGTGATGCAATGTGAGCAACTCGCCCTCTGGCCGGAACAAAGGGAGTCCCGGAGCAAGCCTCGCATCCGTTTCGGCTTCGGCGCCAGCAGTGGCGGTAGCAGCTATGGTGGAATTGGCATCGGCTTTGGCTTTTAGTCCGCAAACGAACGCGAACAAACGCAAATGAAGTGTTACAAGCGCAGGCGCATGAGTTTGCAACATATCAAACCATGGCTTGATATGGATGAGCTTGCTTAAGCACTATCTGGTCCGGCTATGCCCCACCAGGACCCAAAACGCAATGAGGATCTTGACTTAACGCTTCTTCTGCGCGACTTCGTTACGCAGATAGACCGGCAATGCCCGTTCCGCAGGCACCGCCAGACCGGCTTCAAAATCAGCCGCTGCCAGGGTGGCCACATCCCGGGCGCTGCAGTAGAGATCCGCCTTGTAACCCAGCAGTGATTCTCCAAGCCGCTCGCCCAACTCTGGACCATAGACACCCCAGCCTGAACCGACCCCATACCACTCCTCATCCAGAGGCAGATGTACCTGTTGCGCATTGGCCACCTGTTCGTCCATAACCAGTCGAACAATCTCGTTACTGTCAATTCGATAACCCGCCCAGTAGAGCTCCCCCATTCTGGCATCAAAGGCAGTCAGCAGATTCGGCTCACCCTGTTGCCGATAGGCGCGCTGGGCCAGCGCCGCCAGCGTGGAGACAGGAACCACCGGCAGATCGGCGGCGAATGCCGCCCCCTGGATCACCCCGGTGGCGATTCGCACACCGGTGAATGAACCTGGGCCACGACCGAACGCCATCGCATCGAGCTGATTGGCGGACAAATCCGCCTCGGCCAGTAGCGCATCCATCATGCCAAGGATCAGCTCACTGTGGCCTCTCGGTTTGATCTCATATCGCAGCTCGATCCGGTCATCGATAAGGAGTGCGGCAGAGCAGGCCTCTGTCGCGGTTTCTATGGCAAGTAGTTTCATAGAGCAGGAAAAGCTGAAATTGCAGTAAGCTACCTACAATAATCCAATTGGCTCACGCTTAACAGGCCCAGGCTTAATAACTTTCTGAAGAGATATCCCTGTTCGTTCTGCGTCTGGCGATTCTCTCCTGCACTCCCATAAAAAGATCCCACAGCACCGGAATGATAAACAGGGTCAAAGCAGTGGCCGCAGCAAGTCCGGTAACGAAGGTCGATGCCATGGTGCCCCAGACCAGTGAATAGCTGGGGAAACCCACAGCCATTGGCAGCAGTCCCAGACTGGTGGTCAGGGTGGTAAGCAGAATCGGCCGCAGGCGAATATGCACCCCTTCTGTGATCGCTTCGCGTCGAGTCATACCACGACGGTATCTTTTATTGATGAAGTCGATCAGTACCAGCGCATCGTTGACTACCACACCCGCCACACCGATGACCGCTATAAAACTATTGACGGTAAACAAGGATTGGGTGATCAACTTGCCGAACACCACGCCGATCAAGGCAAAGACTACCGCAGAGAGGATGATTAACGGTTGCAGATAGGACTGAAACTGGGTCGCCAGAATTACATACATCACCAGTACGGCGATGATGAAGGCATAGGCCAGCGACTGGAAGGAGCGCTGGGTATCCTCATGTTCCCCGCCAAAGGTTACCGTAGCACCGGGATACTCCTCTCGAATGGTCTCGTAGTAGCGTCTTACCGCCTCCACAACCGCCGGCGTTGAAGTGGGAGCACCCTCGCGGATATCGGCCTTCAAACTGATTGCCCGCTGTCCCTGGTAGCGCTTGATCTCACCACTCTCGTTGTAGGCTTTGACCTGTACCAGGTCGCTTAAATAGACCGGCCGCCCGGCATCCTCGATGACCGGAATATAGAGGGCATTTTCAGGCTCTCTCAAAGCACCGGGATCGATTCTCAGTTTGATATCGACCTCTTCATCGATGTGCCGGTACTTGCCGAGATAACGACCATCCAGGACGCTCGCTGCCAGTTGCGCCACCTGGCTGTTGTCGAGGCCATACTCAGCCACCAGCTGTTGATCCACCTGCAGACGAAACACCCGCTTGGGCACCCCTTTGTCATCCTTCAGATCGACCAGGTTTGGTCCGATTGCTTCGGAAGCCTGCATGAATTGCAGCAATTCAGCAGACAAAGCCGATACCGCCTCGACATTCGCACCAACCACCCGCACGTTGATGTCCTTGCCACTGGGCGGTCCATCATTCTGCGGATGCACATGCAGATGATAACCATCCTTTTCATAGATCGGTTTAAGCTTGTCCCGCATCCTTTGCAGATGGGCCAGAGGATCATCGAAGGTCTGCTGCTTGGCGCTCGGCATGGTGACAATCACCGAACCGTGATTGTTACCGTAGATTGGCTCGTAATCCTCGTTGAAGTACATCCCGGCCAGCCCGGATGCGGCACTGGCCATTCCCGGACCATCCTCCATCACAGTCTGTGCGATCTGTTTCACCCGGCTGTCGATCTCATCAAGGGAGACATTGCTCGGTCCAACCACATCCACATAGTAGATTTTGTAGTCATCGGGAAAGAACTGAATCCGTATCAACGGTACCTTGCCGCTGGCGGAAAGTCCGATGATCGCCACCGAAATCACAAACAGTACAGAGACAATGAACACCGACAGCAGCCGGTTGCGCATGGTCAGATTGAGCAACCAATCGGTAAAGCGACGGGCGACCCGCATCATAGCGTTATCTCGCTCCAGCAACTTGGAGGCATTTTGACTGCGCGGACCGAAGTCGAGATAGTGGATCGGTAGAATCAACAGACACTCGATCAGTGAGGCGACGATGGCAAAGGTGACCGCTTTCGGTACCAAGGCGAAAAACTGTCCGGTTGAACCGGTCATGATCAGCATCGGCAGGAACGCGGCCACTGTGGTCATGGTGGCCGAGATGACCGGTAATGCCACCTCCGTCGTGCCGTTGATGATGGCATCCCGCAGGGGATCACCCTCCTGCACATGGCGATAGATGTTCTCTGTCACCACAATTGCATCATCCACCACGATTCCGGTCACCAGGACAAACGAGAACAGGGTGATCTCATTCAAGCTGTTACCAGTGAGATACATGATCAACATGGTGATCATGAAAGCGAAGGGAATGCCGATAGTAACCAGCCCGGCATTCCGAACTCCCATAAAGTACCAGATGATCAGCGAAACCAGGCTGATACCCACCAGCATGTTCATACCCAGGGTACTCAATCCATCCTTGATGTAGACAGTCGAATCCTGGGTCAGAACCAGATCCACCCCTTGCGCTTTCAGGGTCGGACGGAACTCATCGACAATCGCGATCACCTGATCGCGAATCTTCATGGCATTTCCCTTTTCCGACTTGATGATCTTCAATCCCAATGAGGGCTTGCCATTTACCGAGGCAATGACAATCGGATCCCGGTAGTCCATACCGATTCGGCTGGCCAGATCAGACACCTTGACCAGACTGCCATCCGCATCCCGCCGTACCACGGTGGACTGGACCTGTTCCAGATTGTTGAACCGTTCATCCATCTTGACCAGGAACTCACCACTGTCATTGGTGTACTTACCGGCCGGGATGGTGTGGTTGGCGCCAATCAGAGCCTGTGCCACCTGATCGAAACTGACACCCAGTTCGCGCAATTTCTGCGCATCCAGGTAGATGTGAAACTCCTGGGTCTGTTTGCCGGAAAACTCCACCTGCTGGACTTCCGGCACTTTGAGGAGTCGGGTCTTGATCTCCTCCCCCATCAAAGCCAGCGCCCGATTGCTCTGCTCTCCAAGCAGGTTGACCGCAATCACCGGCAACCAGTCCTGAACTTTTGCATTCAGCAGCTGTGGAGGATCGACACCTTGGGGCAACTCACTGATTACATTCAGGACTTCAAACCGAACTTCATTGAAGAGCGCATCATAATCGGAATCGTCGATGAATTTGACGCGAATATTGGAGCGTCCACTGAACGAGGTGGAGTTGATCCACTCCACATCATCGACCTGCTCCAGCGCATCTTCGATCTTACGGGTTACCAGACTCTCCACCTCCACCGGGGAAGCACCAGGGTAGACTGTGGAGATGATCACTTCACCAAAACCGAAATTAGGGTAGCGCTCAGCCGGCAGTGCAAACAGGGTAATAAACCCCACCACGATCAACACCACAAACATCAGGTTGTAGAAAACCCGTTGTTTCAGTGAGAAAGCGACAAGATCACGCATGGTTTGGTCTACTCACCGATCATTTGAAATTGATCCCCTGGCTTAATCTGCGGCGAAGTTACCCTTACCCAATCCCCATCGCTGCCATTTACCTGGCCGAGATAGACCACAGGAATCTCACTGCCGTCGGGGCGCCGCATCCAATACTGTTCATAGCGTTGTTCTAGCGCCTGTTTTGGTACCACTACAGCGCCGGAGCGAGTAGGGATAGTTAAACTCAGCTCAACCCGCATGCCTCCCCGACGAGCCGGCAGACCCTCATTCAATTGCAGCTCAAAATGGATCTTGCGTGAGCGTTCATCAAAGGCGGGAGAGAGGCGTATCAACTGGGCGGGTAGAACCAGCTGATAATCCGGTAGATTCACCGACAGACCTTGCTCCTGCTGCTCTATCAGTGCACGAAACTCTGTGACACTGAGTGCGAATGGGACAACCAAGCGGCTGTAGTCACCGACCTCGACCACCGGCTCTCCCCCATTCACCCATTGCCCAGGCTCGACAAAACGTTTGATTACCTGCCATCCCTGAGGCGCTGTAATACAGAGCCTCTCTTCCCGTTCCTTTAGAATCTTCTCTGCAATCGACAAGGTTTTGAGCTGATTGCGGGTTTTGTCCAGGTTTCGCTGTGCACTATCGAGCTGGCTTTCGGAAGAGCTGTTCTTTTTCACCAGTTTACTGTATCGCACCACCTCCTTGCGGTAGTAAGCGATATCCACCTGCAGCGCCTGCTGCTCAGCCTGATTGGTTCTCAGCTCAAGTTTCAGATAGGTGTTATCAAGACAGGCAAATGGTGTCTCAGCATCCACCCGGGCTCCCACATCACCATTGACGCTCTCCACTCGGCCCGACTCTTCAGCCGATAGGGTCACTCGTGAGTGAGCACGGGTAAAGCCCGATACGGTTTCGTTTTGCACGGCAACCCGGGCCTCGACCAGAGGATTCGCAACAATCCGGCTGGAGGCCGGGAGTAGACACAGAAGAGATATAAGGATAGACAGCAATCTCATGACGGCACTGTTCCGTTTACCTAAATGGTAGTCAATCCAGGAGAAACATAAAGCATCGGATGATTCCTTTCTTATTCCTCAATGTTTCAGTGGTTATGGTCAAGCAAAAGTAACATCTGACTGGTTACAATAGTTTACACATCCAGACCCGCTGTTTGCATAAACTTTGACTATTCATCTCAGTCGCTTTGTGTAACAGCTTAGGCATCCATGGGAAGACCGATTTGGAACAGAGTGATGGATGTGCTGTGTAATGGTATACATTTAGGATTGAAACAGAGTTCATAGCCTCTTGGTACTGCATACGAATCGATCTGAGATCTGCATGCAGGCACCTGTGCATTAGGCGATGCCAGCATTTATCCGACTCAATTCTGACCGGCAAACTCTCCATGAGAGGTATGTGAGGTTCAGGAAAGATCGGCATAAGACAGGCAATTCCAATCAATTTCAGAATGACAAACCATAATACAGGGTATGGGCATTGCACTGACTGGTTTTTGCGGTACCACCTCTCCAAGGATTTTGGAACACTGTTCACCGGATGAAGACTGTGGATCAGCGTAATTTTTGGAGGCAATCATGTGGATTTTTTATAAGCATCTTCCGAAGAATGTAACCCTGAAAGAGATACAGAATGTCACCCTGAAGGGCGCCCGTAGCAACTGGTCACCCCTCTCCATATTCAACAAACCAAGCATCAAACGGACAAAAATCATCCGTATCCGGGATCTTCAGAAGGACAGTATTGAATATCATGCCATCATCCAGGTTAATCCGACTTCCATAACCGATACCATTATTGAGAACCTGGATGGCCGCACCGTCAATGGCCTCTATCTGAGACCTCACCGCTACCACAGAAGATTTGCCAATCGCGACAGACGAAATATGCAAAGCAATGAGCACCAGTCCGACGAGCGGCGAAAATCGGACAGACGTCGCGATAATCTGATCACCAGAGTCATGGCGATCGACTGAAAAAGGGTCGGATTGGGGTGCGTTCTAGTTTCCACAAAGGAACGCCAATCAGCGCAAATGGATGCAAACGATATAAAGCTCTCCAGAGGCGAAGCCTGCTACCTGATCATCAGCCGCAGAAACTTCACAACTGATTATTAACCCAGTACCGAAATAGGTCATATTGGGGGCTGCAGGTAGGCACGCCTCGTCTGAACCTGGCCTATTAAGGCGCCGGGTTAATTGTTACTGTCAAATAGCGTCTTACCTGCTCAAAGTGATGACAAAATATCGGCCAGCACTTCACCGTCAACTGGATGGAGTGAGTGACTGAGCGTTGTGTGCCGACTCTTCACCCGCCCTTTGAGCACTGGGATATTGTTCATATCCTGGCTGTAAGCCGGAACCACTTCATCCCCCATACCCACAGGACCAGGCCGGATTACCGACACATATTCGGCCTCCGGGTGTGGTTGGCGATTGAGCCAGAACAGCAGACTGCCGGGATGTTCAGGGGTCAGATCGAGCAGTACCCCCCAGGAGTCTCGCACCACATCATAGATGTCCCCGACAAAGAACGATTTCACCATACTGATGGGGAAAATATCATCCGTCTCATCCAACGCCTGTACAGCACGCCCTGTGCCCAAGTGGGGGGAGGCAATGGTGACCAGCGCCTTGGCCTTTGGAACCTCTCCCACCACCAATGCCATTCGCGCCACTACGCCACCGGCCGAGTGCCCGACCAAAACCAGTGACTCGCCAGGATGCTTCTGGAGAATCGCATTCAGCATACCGCTGAGGATCCGCGCTTGGGTAGCAATGGGCGCGATCGAAGGCAGTTCCACGCTATAGAACTTGTTTTCTGCCTCGGCACCCGACAGTGGTAGAAGACCTCGAGGTGTTGCTATACCAGCAGCCTGCCAGCCCCCCTGGTGCAACAGACTGGTGACGCCACTGCGTTCCCAGGAAGCGGCACTACCGAGATAACCATGCACCAGGACCGCCACATCGGCCTTTGCCGACAATGCCATCAGACTCAACAGTAAAGCAGTAAACCATTTCATGATCTAACCCTCCGTTTTATTACCCGGAATCTTATTAACAGGGCCCTGAATACAGAACCTAAAAATCTATTACGCCATACTCTGGTAGTAGAGGTTTTGTGGATGTTTGGCCTCAGTAAAAAAGTAGTAGCGTTCGACAACCAAGCCGGCATATTGAATCAGAAATGCAGCAATCGGCAAGCGTGAGGATTCAAGCAGATAGGCAAGCAGTATCAACAGTACCGGCAAGATGAAAACCATCAGCAGAAAGCCGTAGCGCAGCATCTGCAGCAGTGCATCGCTTTTGCCATGAAAGAACTCCCGGGTGTTGAACGCTCCACCCATGAACCCCTGAGCTTTTTGATGCAGCTTGGCGTGGTGCACGCCGATCGCTGACTGCATGCTGATCTTGCAGCGAAAATCACTGTTACGATAGAGAGAGGCACCGCGCGTGATCGCGCCCAGGAGGGTCGCCACAACCGCCCAGGTCCCATAGAAAACCACCAGACTGGATGAAGTATAGGCCGACAGAGCAGCCGCCAGCATGAACCCTGAAGCGATACCGAGAAACAGAAAATTGGCCACGGTCAGTGGCGAGTGCCAGGCTTTGATGAAACGCAGACTGGCATAGATCATCGCCGTACAGAGAAACAACAGAAAGGTAGCCAGGGTTCCCAATGCCCCGACGATCAGCGTGGCATCCACCGGCAGGGTCTGGGAGATGACAAACAGGGGCTGGGTCCAACCGAAATAGTGGAACAGACCATATAGAGCGGTAAACAGCATCGCCGCCGGCAAGACGATCACCTCACGGGACAACCAGGAGGTGCGCCACTGGGTGGCGGCACGCCAGGCCCGCTCCGGGCGCCCCAAATGAAACACCGAAGCCACCAGCCCACCAATCAGCAGCAGCAAAGCAATCAGACTGCCTTGGGCGTAAAACGCATCGGTCTGCGCCGGCAGCAGATTGGCCAGTGCATAGAGCTGACCGGTAAACAGGGCCAGAAACAGTCCTTGCCCTACGCCGATCAGCGTGGTCAGAAATATGACTGAAAAGGCTGGATGCATAATGAACTCTCCAAAATCTCAAATAGCCTGAAGCCACTCAACAGAAGACAACCTCACGGCGCTGCGGTTGTCGACCTTTGCCCTGGGTTGCTTCAGCAACATAATCCCACTACCCGTTGATGCTGATCACCAGGCCACATCGTCCAGCGTCTCACCACCCTCGGGCAGACTGGGCAACTGCTCTTTCTTCAAGGGGTTGTCAGCCCGAACCAGTTCATCCTCATGGATCTGAATACGGGTCTTGCGACGCGGCAGATAGTGATTGGCAGGCTTTGTGCCCCAC
Source organism: Candidatus Thiodiazotropha taylori (assembly GCA_019100305.1). Lineage (GTDB taxonomy): Bacteria > Pseudomonadota > Gammaproteobacteria > Chromatiales > Chromatiaceae > Thiodiazotropha. The sequence goes on from JAHRHW010000134.1 coordinate 9,554, forward strand.
TCGGGCTGCAGGGCATAGCCACCCTGCTCACGGATCGCCACGGAGACTTCAGAATCCGAATCATGCACATCACCGAACAGCCGCGCACTTGTCGGACAGGCCAGTACGCAGGCCGGCTTACGCTCTGACTCGGGCAGGCTCATATCGGTAATGCGATCGATACACAAAGTGCACTTTTTCATCACCCGCTGCTTTTCATCGATCTCCCGCGCGCCGTAGGGGCAGGCCCAGGAGCAGTATTTGCAACCGATACACTTGTCATAATCGACCAGTACCACGCCATTGTCTTCTCGTTTGTAGGAAGCCCCGGTGGGACAGACCGGCACGCAGGGCGGATCCTCACAATGCAGGCAGGACTTGGGAAAGTGATAGGTCTCGGTATGCGGAAAGACACCCGCCTCATAGGTCTGCACCCGATTGAAGAAGGTGCCGGTTGGATCCTCACCATAGGGACGCTGGTCGGTCATTG
>JAHRHW010000135.1 GCA_019100305.1 Candidatus Thiodiazotropha taylori
GCCTGACGTCAATATCGGACGTAATTGCAGAATCAACAAAGCGGTGATCGATCGGGGTTGTGATATCCCGGAAGGTACGATTATCGGCGAAGACCCCGCTGCGGATGCGGAGCGATTCTATGTCAGTGAAAAGGGTGTTGTGCTGGTGACGCCGGAAATGTTGGGTCAGGTTCTACACCATGTCAGATAGCGAACATCAAGATAACCGCCTGCAGGTGGTTTTCTGTTGGCACATGCACCAGCCCTACTACAAAGGGCCGGAGGGCAGTGATTATCTGCTGCCTTGGGTCTATCTGCATGGGCTGAAGGACTACTCTGATATGGCGGCGCATCTTGAACATGTGCCGGATGCCAAGGCAGTGGTGAACTTCGCTCCCGTACTGCTTGAACAGATTGATGACTACAGCGAGCAGATTGCCGCCTGGTTGAAAACCGGGCAGTTGATCAAGGATCCTCTGTTGGCTGCCTTGGCCGGTCCTGGATTGCCTGTGGATGAGGCCTCCCGCATAGCATTGATCAGTGCCTGTCTGCGGGCCAATGAACATCGTTTGATCAGTCGTTTCAAGCACTTCAATGAGCTGGCCGACCTGGTCAAGCACACGTTGGAAAATGACCGCATGGTCGGCTATCTCAACGATCAGTGTCTGGTCGACCTGCTTGTTTGGTACCACCTGGCCTGGGTGGGCGAGTGTCAGCGGGTCAACGATCTGCGCGTCAGATCGCTGCAGGCCAAGGGCCGAGGATTCAATTCCGATGATCGCCGGCGCTTGATGGAGTTGATCGGGGAAGTGCTTCAGGGTTTACCTGGCCGTTATGCCGCTTTGGCAAAATCGGGCCAGGTGGAACTCTCGGTGACCCCCTATGCCCACCCCATTGTGCCGCTGATGATCGATATGGACTCCGCCAAGGATGCCTTGCCTTCGATTCATATGCCTCAGCTGGAGCAATACCCGGGCGGCGAGTCCCGTGCAAGGTGGCATATCCGCAAAGGGTTGGAGGTATTTGAAAAACATTTCGGTTTTCGACCCAAAGGGTGTTGGCCGTCAGAAGGTGGCGTCAGTGAAGCCACCCTGAAAATGTTGGAAGAGGAGGGATTCAACTGGGCGGCTACCGGACAACAGGTGTTGAGCAACAGCCTGATGGCCGGAGGTGGGGATTCCCGGCTGCCTGAGAACTGGGTTCACTCTGCATATCATGTCCAGGAGGGGCATCTGAACATGTTCTTCCGCGATGATGGCCTGTCGGATCTGATTGGCTTCACCTACGGCGAGTGGCATGCCGATGATGCGGTGGGTGATCTGATCAATCATCTGGTGAATATCGCCGACGCCTGTGAGGGGGATCAGGATGCGGTGGTGTCAATCATCATGGATGGAGAAAATGCCTGGGAATACTACCCCTACAACGGCAGCTACTTTCTCAATGCCATGTATGAAAGACTGGCGGAGCATCCCCGTCTGCGCCTGACCACCTTTTCCGAGGTGTTGGATCGGCAGAAGAAACTCTCGCCAAGACTCTCCAAGCTGGTGGCCGGAAGCTGGGTCTACGGCACCTTCACCACCTGGATCGGTGATCGCGATAAGAATCGCGCCTGGGACATGTTGGGTGAGGCCAAGAAGGTCTATGACCAGGTCCTGGCAGATAAGAATTTTTCCGATGACCAGCTGAGAGAAATAGAAAAGCAGTTGGCAATTTGTGAAGGGTCCGATTGGTTTTGGTGGTTTGGTGATTACAATCCTGAGTCCACCGTGAGCGATTTTGAGCAGCTGTTTCGCAGCCAGCTTTCCCATCTGTTCGAACTGCTGGGTGAACCGGTACCGGACTATCTTTCCGAAGTTTTTGCCGTAGGTAGCGGTGCGCCGGTGCAGGGCGGAGTGATGAAAAAGAATGATTAACAGCAATGCACGATTACACAACCGCTCGCTCTCCATTGGCGGGAACGACCTATGAATGAGGCGGCCGATCCGCAAATTCAACCTGTTCACAGCCTGTTGAAACGTCGTCGGGCGGGTGTGCTGCTGCATATCACCTCACTGCCAGGGGCTGCGGCTGCCGGTGATCTGGGCAGCAATGCCTATCGCTTTGTCGATTTTCTGGAGGCTTCCGGTATGACTGTTTGGCAGATACTGCCAATTGGTCCAACCATGCATGATAACTCACCCTATCAGAGTAGCTCAGTCTATGCGGGGAACCCCCGGTTGATCAGCCTGGAGATGCTGCTTGAACGGGGCTGGTTGGATGAGATGCCGGAAGGGCCGATCTCCGACGAGGAAAAAACCAACGCGATACAGAGCGCCTGCAAACGATTTCATGATTCCGCCAGTGATGAGGAGCGCCATGACTATCAGCGCTTTATGGCGGAACAGAAACACTGGCTTGAAGATTACGCCCTGTTCCAGGCATTGAAGCAGGAAGAGAGTGCCTGCTGGTGGGACTGGCATGTGACCCTGCGGGATCGAAAGCCACAGGCACTGGCAATGGCCAGAGCCAGGCTCAAGTCGGTGATCGAAGCGGTCAGTTTCGAGCAGTATCTTTTCTATACCCAGTGGATGTGCCTCAAACAGTACGCCAATGAACGGGGGGTTCTGCTGTTTGGTGATGTGCCGATCTTCGTGGCACACGACAGCGCCGAGGTGTGGGCCCATCGGGAGATATTCGATCTGCTGGAGGATGGGCATCCGCGGGTTGTTGCCGGTGTGCCCCCGGACTATTTCTCTGAGACGGGACAGCGCTGGGGCAATCCCCTCTATTGCTGGGATAAGTTGGCAGAAGAGAATTTCAGTTTCTGGGTGAATCGCCTCAAGGCCCAGTCCACACTGTTTGATCTGCTGCGGATTGACCATTTCCGGGGATTTGAAGCCTATTGGGAAATACCCGCCGAGGAAGATACGGCGGTGAACGGCCATTGGGTGGAGGCGCCAGGAGAGGATCTGTTCGGTGTGCTCTACCGGGAGTTGCCCGACCTGGAGCTGGTTGCAGAAGATCTGGGTGTCATCACCCCGGAGGTCGAGGCCTTGCGCAAGGCCTACGATCTACCCGGCATGAAGATTCTGCAGTTCGCCTTCTCCGGTGGCGCGGATAACCCCTACCTGCCTTTTCACCACACCAGGGATGCGGTGGTCTATACCGGAACCCATGATAACGATACCACCTTGGGCTGGTATACCGGCCTGGATGATCAATCCCGAGAATTTGTCGACGACTATTTGGGTAAACCAAGGGAGATCATGCCCTGGCCGATGATCCGTTCAGCCCTGGCTTCCCGGGCTAATCTGGCGATCATCCCACTGCAGGATATACTGGGCCTTGACGGTAACCATCGTATGAATACCCCGGGTACAACCGAAGGCAACTGGGATTGGCGCTTCGATTGGGAGATGGTCAAGCCGGAAACGGAATCCCGTTTAATGCATCGGGTAAAGATGTACGGCCGCTGATTCTGAAAACGTATGGAACGCACAGGCTTCAGACCAAAGAGCGGTCGGCGCAGGTAAAAAAAAACCGCTTCGTCATTTCGTCGAAGCGGCTATACCAAAGGAGGATGGAGGAGATAAGCCACCAGAAAACGTGTTCCGGCTGACTTGAACATATTTCAACATTGCTACAGTTGGCTTTCATTGAGAAAAGTCAATATCGATGAAATTTCGCCTCCAGCGTGATGCAGTTCGCATTCTTTGGTTGGGCCTCAATTTTTCCATCTTGATGAGGTATTTAGCATCTTTGATCCTGAGTGGATCTGGGGTAGCCTATTGGCAGTCAAGACGATATTGACATGGATAAAACGGATTGAGTCAGAGAGGGAATTCTATCTGCGATGATTATTGGGCCGCTCTCCACAACTGGCCGCCGCACTCCCTTTCATACCATTTCAAACAAGCGACTCTAGAGGTCTGTCGGTCCATGGTTCGGCCTGATCGATACTGTCCTGTAGGTTTGAGATAGCCCAGATTACGGATCTCTATGGAGGAGAACTTTCGGCCTATGCCGCATCATGGTAGTCCATTGTTTCGTTTGAGAGGTGATGGACTACCTTTTTTTTGCCTGGCATTTTCTATCGGCCACGCCAGCCGAACAGATTGTGACGGTTTGCTGCGGAAGGATTTTCAGAAATCCACTTGATCCCATTCACCAGCGTCGCCACGGCAATCCCGCTACGAAGTCTGTGGGTGAGGGGGTTTTTCGAGTATCATTACCCCTTTCCAAATCTAAGACATAGGCTTGACGATGTTGATTCTCCGTGGCGCCCCCGCACTTTCCGATTTTCGCCTGCAAAAACTGACCAAACGACTTTCGGAGCAACTTGGTGTTGCGGTGGATCTGGTGTCTGAATATCTCCATTTTGCCAATGTGGAGCAGTCCCTGGAGGCCGATGAGCAGGCGGTTTTGGAGACAGTTCTACGCTATGGTCCGTCACTGCCTGCCAGAACGCCGAGCGGCACCCTGTTACTGGTCGTACCCCGGCCGGGTACGCTCTCACCCTGGTCGTCCAAGGCGACCGATATCGCTCACCATTGTGGCCTGCAGAAGGTGCAAAGGCTGGAACGGGGAGTTGCCCACTATCTGAGTATCGAAGGAGAGCCACTCAGCAGTGAACAGTTCATACAGGCCGCCGCACTGCTGCATGACCGTATGACCGAGATTGTGCTTTCAGATGCGGAGGATGCCAGCTGCCTGTTTCAGCAGGCAGAACCAGCCGAATACAAACAGGTGGATGTCATCAAAGGCGGCCTGGATGCCCTGAAGAGTGCAAATCAGAGTCTTGGGCTGGCGCTTTCAGAGGATGAGATCGAATATCTGGTGGAGAGTTTTCAATCCCTGCAGCGCAATCCAACGGATGTGGAGTTGATGATGTTTGCCCAGGCGAATTCAGAGCACTGCCGACACAAGATCTTCAATGCTGACTGGGTGATCGACGGCGAGTCACAGCCTCACTCCCTGTTCAAGATGATTCGCAATACCACTCAGGTCTCCCCCGAAGATGTGCTTTCGGCCTACAAGGACAATGCGGCGGTAATCCAGGGGCCGGATGCGGAGCGGTTCGTGCTCGACCCTGAAACCCTCAACTACGGTTATGGGCAGGAGGAGATCAACATCCTGATGAAAGTTGAGACCCATAACCACCCGACGGCTATCTCGCCCGATCCCGGTGCCGCAACCGGTTCCGGTGGTGAGATCCGTGATGAGGGCGCAACGGGTAAGGGTTCCAAACCGAAAGCCGGTCTGTGTGGTTTCTCCGTCTCCAATCTGAAACTTCCTGATGCGGAAATGCCCTGGGAGGTGGATTACGGCAAGCCGGGGCGCATCGTTTCAGCACTGGATATCATGCTCGAGGGACCGATCGGAGCCGCCTCTTTCAACAATGAATTCGGGCGTCCCAACCTGTGCGGCTATTTCCGGACTTACGAGGCTGAAGTGCCTGGCCCTGATGGCGCAGAAGTTCGCGGTTATCACAAACCGATCATGCTGGCAGGCGGATTGGGCAACATCCGTAAGGAGCATATTGAAAAACACTCATTCCCCAGCGGCTCTCCACTGATTGTGCTGGGAGGGCCGGCGATGCTGATCGGTCTGGGTGGCGGTGCCGCCTCCAGTATGGCCAGTGGTACCTCGGCTGAGGATCTCGATTTTGCGTCGGTACAGCGTTCGAATCCGGAGATGGAGCGTCGCTGTCAGGAAGTGATCGATGCCTGTTGGGCACGGGGTGGGGAGAATCCGATCCTGTTTATCCATGATGTGGGTGCCGGCGGGCTCTCCAACGCCTTGCCTGAACTGGTTCATGATGCGGGGCTGGGCGGGCAGTTCGAGCTGCGGGCCGTACCCAACGACGACCTGGGAATGTCACCGATGGAGATCTGGTGTAACGAATCCCAGGAGCGCTATGTGATGGCGGTCGATGTGAACAAGCTGGAAGCGTTCAAGGCGATCTGTGAAAGGGAGCGTTGTCCCTACGCCGTGGTGGGAGAGGCGGTTGATGAGCAGCAGCTGATCCTCGGCGATGCCCATTTCGACAACAATCCCATCGATATCCCGATGAACCTGCTGTTCGGTAAGCCGCCGGGCATGCTCAAGGATGTTCGTCGCAAGACTTTTCAAAAACCGGAACTCGATTTCGCCGATATCGACCTGAAGGAGGCGGCACTGCGGGTACTTCAACTACCGACTGTGGCCAACAAGACGTTTCTGATCAGCATTGGCGATCGTTCGATTACCGGTATGGTAACCCGTGATCAGATGGTCGGACCCTGGCAGGTGCCGGTCGCGGATGTGGCTGTCACCGCCTCCGGTCTGATGGGTCACACCGGTGAGGCGATGGCGATGGGCGAGCGAACCCCGTTGGCGCTGCTGGATGCGCCGGCCTCCGGACGTATGGCCATCGGCGAGGCGATCACCAACATCGCTGCATCCGCCATCGCCCAGCTCTCCGACATCAAACTTTCAGCCAACTGGATGGCGCCCGCCGGTCATCCCGGTGAGGATGCGAAACTGTACGATACGGTCAAAGCTGTCGGCATGGAGCTCTGTCCCGTGTTGGGCATTGCCATACCGGTCGGTAAGGACTCCATGTCGATGAAAACCGTCTGGCAGGAGCAGGGTGAGGAGCGTGCTGTAACAGCACCCATCTCGTTGATCATTTCAGCCTTTGCTCCGGTGACCGATGTGCGTCGCACCCTGACGCCGCAACTACGCAGCGACTTGGGTGATACCGATCTGATTCTGATCGATCTGGGTAAGGGGATGAATCGGTTGGGCGCCTCGGCACTGGCTCAGGTGTATGGTCAGATTGGCCATCGCGGTGCGGACCTGGATGATCCTGCCGCCATGCAGCGTTTTTTCAATCTGATTCAGGAGCTGAACCAGAGCGACCTGCTACTGGCCTACCATGATCGCTCCGATGGCGGTCTGTTTGCCCTGGTCTGTGAGATGGCGTTTGCCGGTCATTGCGGGGTGAGCATCGATATCGATGATCTGGGAGAGGACGATTGCGCGGTTCTGTTCAGCGAGGAGTTGGGTGCGGTCATCCAGGTACGCCACAACGATACCGATGATGTTCTGAAAATGCTCAACGATGCGGGACTGGGGCGCTGCAGCCATGTGATCGGTACCCTCAACAACGATGACCGGATCGAGTTCAATCGATCCGGCAGTCCGGTCGTGGCGGATCAGCGCAAAGCCTTTCAACAGGCCTGGTCGGAGACCAGTCGCCGGATGCAGGCCCTGCGGGACAACCCCGAGTGTGCGGATGAGGAGTATCAGCGACTTGAGGAGGCGGATCCCGGTATCCAGGTCAGCCTCAGCTTTGATCCGGAAGAGGATGTGGCGGCACCGATGATCGCCAGCGGAGTCAGACCGGCGATGGCCATCCTGCGGGAGCAGGGGGTGAATGGTCAGTTGGAGATGGCCGCCGCCTTTCACCGCGCAGGCTTCGAATGTGTGGATGTGCATATGTCCGATATTATCGAGGGCCGAAGCCGACTCGATCAGTTCAAAGGGCTGGTGGCCTGTGGCGGATTCTCCTATGGCGACGTGCTTGGCGCCGGTGAGGGATGGGCCAAATCGGTACTGTTCAACGAGCGGGCCAGAGAGACCTTCGCGGATTTCTTCAACCGCTCCGACAGCTTTGCTCTGGGGGTCTGTAACGGCTGTCAGATGCTATCCAATCTGCATGAACTGATTCCGGGTACCGAGCATTGGCCCCATTTCGTGCGCAATCGTTCGGAACAGTTCGAGGCCAGATTTGTCACCGTCGAAGTGACCGAATCACCCTCCATCCTGCTGGCCGGTATGCAGGGCTCCCGGCTGCCGATCGCGGTGGCCCATGGTGAGGGACGGGCCGAGTTCCGCAGTCAGGAGCAGCAGTCACAAGCCCGCGAACTGATGGCCCTGCGCTATCTGGAGAACAGTGGTGAGGTGGCGAGCCGATATCCGGCCAATCCAAATGGGTCCCCTGAAGGCATGACCGGTTTTTGCAGTCGCGACGGTCGGGTCACCATCATGATGCCCCACCCGGAACGGGTAACCCGAACGGTTCAACACTCCTGGCATCCGGATGGATGGGGAGAGGATGCACCCTGGCTGCGTCTCTTCAGAAACGCCCGCAGATGGGTCGACTAGGGTTTGCGGACTGCTGCATCGATTTAGTTAAATTGTGCTCCTCAGGTTACTGATATATCATCAAAAACTGGTGGTTTCAGAGCCTGTGCAGGGCGCAATTGACACATTTTTTGTTGCTGTTTTACAACCCGCTCATTGTCCAAAATGAGCTAAGTCAATAGAGTCTGAAATGCACTCCCGAGATGCTGGTAAGCTGTTCATAAAAAAAGTAAAGTAACATCGCTCAATGCCGCTGCAGAGAGCCAAAACAAGCCATCAGGGATGAGATTGAAGGATCATACGGACGTGGTCGATACTGCTTGAAACAGGGTGCCGGGTCGATCCACATCATTGGCCTTTGTTCATACCTGTCGAGTCAACACTCTGAAGGAAGATCATGAAGACATACGATACAGATGTACTGATTATTGGCGCCGGACCTGCTGGGGCCACGGCTGCCGCACTGATCCACAAAGCCGGATTCAACTGCATGATGGTTGAGAAACAGCGGTTTCCCCGTTTTGTGATCGGCGAGAGCCTATTGCCTCGATGCATGGACCTGCTTGAAGAGGCCGATCTGCTTGATGTTGTGAAGGATCAGAAATTCATGGTCAAGGACGGGGCGGTTTTCAAGCGTGGCGACGAGACCTGCACCTTCCAGTTCTCACAACAGTTTACCCAGGGCTGGAAATACACCTATCAGGTACCCCGTGAGGATTTCGATAAGGTTTTGGCCGAAAGTGTCGAAGCTCGCGGTGTTCCGGTTCTCTGGGGCTATGGCGTCACCGACGTGAACTTCGCCGATGATGGCAGCTCCACCACCATGCTGGAAGATGAGCAGGGTGAACCGGCCACGATCACCGCACGCTTCATTCTGGATGGCAGCGGCTATGGCCGGGTTCTGCCCCGTCTGCTGGATCTTGATGAGAACTCCATGCTGCCCCTGCGTGAATCCTACTTTACCCATGTCACCGGCGACATCCGCCCGCAAGGGGAAGGGGAGGGACGTATCTGGATCTGCTCCCTGGACGACCCGGACAATGCCTGGATGTGGATCATCCCGTTTTCAAACGGCAAGACCTCGGTGGGCGTGGTCGCCAAGCCGGACTTCCTGGCCCGTTATCCGGAGGATCCGGATGAGAAACTGCGGGCGATCATCAACGACAACAAGAACACCAGAGAGCGTCTGAAAAACGCTGAGTTCACCTTTCCGGTACGCCGAATCAATGGCTATTCCATATCCGCCAAAAAGCTGCATGGTGATGGCTTTGCATTGATGGGCAACGCCACCGAGTTCCTCGATCCGGTCTTTTCATCCGGTGTCACCCTGGCGCTGGAATCATCCAACCGTGCGGCCAAGACCTTGATCCGTCAGCTGCAGGGCGAGCGTGTGGATTGGCAGAAAGACTATGCGGATCACTTGATGATGGGTGTGGACACTTTCAGGACCTTTGTGACCGCCTGGTATGACAATCGACTGCCGACCATCTTCTACAGTGCCGTCAAACCGGACGAATTGCAGGATCAGATCTGTTCGGTACTTGCCGGATATGTGTGGGATATCGACAATCCCTGTGTGCGGGACCATCAGCGAACGGTCACGGTCATCGCCAAGGCTTGTGCACAGTACGGCTGAGCTCAGCCACCCGGTATGCCGTTCGGCATAGCGAGCACAAATCCAATAGACCAGACTCTACCCGACCCGGATTTCCATCCGGGCCGGGCAATGGGTTTTGGCGCTTTTTTCAGGGGTAACCGCCACATACTGAAATAGAAGAGGGGGTTGTGTGCATGCGATTCACTTGAGTACAAAAATTCATCGCATGTCGTTCTATCAAAGGGTTTTGGTGGGGCATGGCCCCACCTTACACCTTGAATTCAACAGTAGATACCATCTCTCCCACACTCCCACAAGTAGCTACAAAGCT
>JAHRHW010000013.1 GCA_019100305.1 Candidatus Thiodiazotropha taylori
GGCGCGAGGAGCGTAGTTTGGTTGTTCCAAATGAGCGACGAGCAACGCCGAGTGGTGCTTTTTTCAGGCGCAACCCCCCCATGTTGATGGTAAAAGAGGGGCTGGGACTGTTTTTGCGCCCAGCGGCGTTATCATTCGCTCATGTAGAATAACTACACGACACTCATTCTGCCTTGCTGAGCGCAAAACAGTCCCAGCAGGGCGTATTGGATTAGTGTTAACAGGCCCTAGCGGATTAACAGCTATAACGCTTTGGAATTGGGTGGCAGTGGGTACCAGCCACACCCCGGCACACGATGCCACTGCTGCCGCTGCTCCCTTCCGGGCCTGACGGGGTTCACAGCTTCTCGTTGCGGGGGGACCGATACCAACCGCCATAAAAGGTGAGACGGGGGATTATACCGATAATTGCCATGGAAAAAAGTCTCAAGCCATTTGATCCCGATCGACTATGGCTGCAGACAGTCATCTTTTGAGAAACCAAGCGTCTTCAACAATGGCCTGAGCCCAGCCCAGACGTTTTCCTCGAGGATCGGTTGAGCTTTGTCGTTGGGATGGATGCCATCGTTCTGCATCAAGGACATATCCAGCGCTACCCCCTTAAGAAAAAAGGGAATCAGGGGAACCGATTCTGCCTCCGAGACATCATAATAGACTTGATGGAAGGCATTGGTGAACTCCGGTCCGTAGTTGGCGGGCAGACGAACCCCCAACAACAGCACCGCCGCACCGGCCTGCTTGGCGCGCCTGACCATGCGTTGCAGATTATCATGCATCGCCCGGCTGTTGATGCCACGCAGGCCATCGTTACCACCCAGTTCGATAATCACCACGGTCGGTTGATGCTTCGACAGCAGGGTTGGCAGACGGCTCAGGCCGCCCTGGCTGGTATCGCCTGATACACTGGCGTTGATCACCTGGAACGGGCCACAATGGGCGTTCAATCGCTGCGACAGCAGATTGACCCAGCGAACCTCGGTGGTGACACCGTAGCCGGCGCTGAGACTATCGCCAACCACCAGCAGTGTGGTCTGTGCCAGCGTGACAACCGGCAGAGACAGAAACAAAAAGAGTAACAATTTCCGTAGGAATCTTTTCATGTTGCAGACATCTCCCAACCCTCATCCTGTGACCGCCAAAGGGCTGATGAAGTTCGTTGAAACCTCCCAAGGCAGATTGGACATTCTGCAACAGATCGATCTGGAAGTCGCTCCCGGGGAAGCGGTGGCGATCCTTGGCGCATCCGGCTCCGGCAAATCAACCCTGCTGGGTCTGCTGGCAGGTCTGGACGAGGCTTCCGCTGGCGATGTCACCCTGTTCGGCACCGCCCTGGGCGGGCTGGATGAGGATGGCCGTGCCGCATTGCGGGCCGGTCAGGTGGGTTTTGTGTTTCAATCCTTTCAACTGCTCAGCGGCATGACCGCACTGGAGAATGTCATGCTGCCCCTGGAGCTGGCCGGCCATGCCAACGCCGAACAGGCGGCCAAGGACGCCCTCTCAAAAGCCGGCCTGGCGGAGCGCTTGACCCACTACCCTTCACAACTCTCGGGTGGCGAACAGCAGCGGGTGGCACTGGCCCGGGCCTTTGCCCCCAGTCCGCAAGTGCTGTTTGCCGATGAACCAACCGCCAACCTGGATGCCCACACCGGTGAGAAGGTGGCGGAACTGCTGTTCGAACTGCAGGAGCAGAGCGGTACGGTACTGATCCTGGTGACCCATGATGAGATGCTCGCACAACGCTGTGATCGCCGCCTCTATCTGCGTGAGGGCTGCCTGGAGAACAACCGATGAATCCCTTCATGCTGGCGCTGAAACTGTTGCGCCGGGATTGGCGGGCCGGCGAGCTGCGGCTTCTGGCCACGGCGCTGGTGATCGCGGTCGCCTCGGTCACCGCGGTAGGCTTTTTCACCGACCGCATCGAACGGGCGATGGCCCGTCAGGCGACCGAAGTGCTGGCCGCCGATTTGAGAATCGAAAGCAACCGCCGACTCGATGAAGTGCTCAGTGACGAGGCGCAGCAGCGTCAGATGCGCCAGGCCAGAACCCTGACCTTCCCGAGTGTGGTATTGAACAACGGCAACACCCAGCTGGTTCAGGTCAAGTCGGTGTCGGACAACTACCCCCTGCGGGGCAAGCTGCAGGTCAGGGATCAGGTCAACGGAGCCACCCGCTATGCGGAGAAGATACCCGGCTCCGGAGAGGCCTGGCTCGAGGAGCGGCTGCTGCCCCTGCTGGCGTTGCAGATCGGCGACCGTTTCAAACTGGGCCAGCTTGAGTTCACCCTGACCCGCATCATCACCTACGAACCGGACCGCTCCGCCAACCTGTTTCAGCTGGCACCCAGGGTCATGATCAATCAACAGGACGTGGAAAAAACCGGTCTGTTGGGTCCGGCCAGCCGGGTCAGACACAATCTGCTGATTGCCGGCACCCCAGCCCAGACCAATGACTACCGAAAGTGGGTGGAGACACAGCAGATCGACGGCATACAGGTACAGGATATCCGTGCCGCCCGCCCCGAACTGCGTGCCGCACTGGATCAGGGCGGCCGATTCCTGCGATTGGCCGCGGCCACCGCCATTCTGCTCTGTGTGGTTGCGGTAGCTCTCTCCAGCCGACGCTTCGTTGAACGACAGGCGGACACCAGTGCCCTGCTGAGATGCCTGGGAGCCAAGCGTAACCAGGTATTGCAGATTTTTGTCATTCGGCTGCTCGGCCTGGGGCTGATCGCCAGCCTCATCGGCAGTCTGCTGGGTCTCGCAGCACAGACCCTGCTGGTTGAACTGGTGGGGCACTGGTTCACCCAGCAGATTCCCGCTCCCTCAGCCTGGCCTCTGCTGTCCGGTGTGGCCACCGGTATCCTGGTACTGCTCGGTTTCTCACTGCCGATGGTGACCCGGCTGGCCGAAGTCCCCCCGCTGCGGGTGTTCCGACGCCACCTGGGGGCACCGCCGATCGGTTATCTGCTGTTCATCTCAGCCGGGGTTGCCGCCCTCGCCACCCTGCTGATCTGGCAGATCGGCGACGACCAAATGGCATTCAAATTGATCGGAGGCCTGCTGGGCGGTCTGCTGCTGCTGTTGATGATCGCCCGATTGCTGGTCACCCTGCTGACACCGCTGCGCACCCGAACGGCCGGTTCCTGGCGCTATGGCCTGGCCAGTCTTTCACGTAATCCAATTACCACCAGCGTCCAGTTGAGTGGATTCGGCCTGGGGATGACGGTGCTGCTGTTACTCGCCCTGGTCAGGGTCGACCTGCTGAGCAACTGGCGTGAGGCACTGCCGGCGGACAGTCCCAATCAATTTCTGATCAACATTCAGCCGGATCAGGTGGATGGGGTCAGGAATCATCTGGAAGAGAGCGGCATCCCATCGGTCGGGCTCTACCCGATGATGCGGGGACGGCTGATCAGCATCGATGGCAAAGCGATCTCCGCAGACGACTACCCCAACCCGAGAGCCCAACGGCTGGCGACCCGGGATTTCAATCTCAGTCAGGCCACCAGCATGCAGACCGATAACCAGGTCGTCGCGGGTAACTGGTGGTCGCAAGCCGACTGGGGAGAGCCCTGGTTCTCAGTCGAGGAAGGGATTGCCGAAACCCTGGGTATTCCCATGGGGGCGGAACTGACCTTCGAGGTGGCCGGACAACAGGTCAGCGGTAAGGTGACAAACCTCAGGTCGGTGAAGTGGGACTCCTTCAACGTCAACTTTTTCGTGGTCGGAACACCTGGGCTGATGCGTGACCTGCCGGCCACCTACATCACCAGCTTCTATCTGCCGGATGAGCAGCGTTCGGTGCTGCACAAACTGATTCAGAACTATCCAAGCATCACCGCACTGGATGTCACTGCCTTGATGAAACAGGTGCGCGGGATTATGGATCGTGGCGCCATGGCGGTGGAGTCGGTGTTCCTGTTTACCCTGGCAGCCGGATTGATCGTACTCTATGCCGGCATCCAGGCGAGCCATGAACAGCGGGTTCAGGAGACCGCCATCCTGCGCACCCTGGGGCTCAGCCGACAACAGCTGATCCTCTCCATCACCCTGGAGTTCGCCCTGCTCGGCGGACTGGCGGGGGTGATCTCTGCAGGGCTTGCCAGCGGCATCGGCTATAGCCTCTCAACCGGGGTCTTCAATCTGCCCTGGCAGTTCAATCCCCAGATCTGGCTGGTGGCGGTTTTCGGTGGGGCAATCGGCATCGGGGCTGCCGGCACACTGGCCAGCTGGTCACTTTTCAACACACCGCCGATTCTGGTTTTGCGACGGGCCTAAACGACAGACCTGACTGCTCGGAGCTGCGGCAGAAAGATTGCAAATCGATGACATTCCTGTGAATTTTTCAGGACGACCCAGGCCCCTGTAGAGAAATTGCACCATTCCGGGTAGGAATCTACACCCTATTCCCCATATGGGTAGGGGTTCACCCACATGGAATATGGGCGCATTTTCCCATTTATGTGCGATATCACACACTTTTACAATTCAAATCAGATTGAAAGTTTGGGTCATGCACAGGGTTGTTAGGCGATCAAACTGTTTCACGACGACTGGATTGGCGAGTGTGGCAGCAAAAACAAGATGGAGTATTGATCAAGCGTTCTACGTCAATACCCTCACTTTCAACCTAGGGGGAGTCTCTCGGAGTTTCACTGTAGCTTGCTTGAATAGAAGCAAGTTGGGTACGTGCGCCAAATAAACAGTGTTTATCCGAAGTCAGGATGAGACTTGCAAAATGAAATGAATTCATAGTTTGGAGACAGAGTTTCCGTCTAAGGGATGCGGCAAATTATGGGTGATTTCATTAATCCGTTTACTTAGTTAAAGCGCTTTAAAGAAATCAGTTACGGGGAAACCAATGAATAAGTACAAACTCTCACGATTATCCTTGGCGGTAATCATGGGTGCCTTTACCGCGTCCGGGGCACAGGCCTATGTACCGGGAGGCACACTGAATCCTAACGATATACCCAAATATGTCACGCCACTGGTCATACCGCCGGTGATGAATGATACCGGTATCGGTGACGACTACGATATCGGCATGCGCCAGTTCCAACAGCAGATTCTGCCAGGCGGCATCTGGAACACCCTGAATGGCCGAAACGACTCGTTTCCACCGACCACGGTCTGGAGTTACGGTCCGGCAACCGATCCTCGACCCGACTCCCGAGCCCTGGGTGGCGGCCGGAATGTGGCCCCGGCTCCCAACTCACAATTCAACTACCCCGCCTACACCATCGAGGCGGTGAAAGACACCAATACCAGCGTTGACTGGATCAACCAGCTGGTGCGACGCGCCGATCGCTGTCGTGCCGTCGGTGGTAACATCGGTACCGAGCGGGCCAACGACTGTAAATTCATCAAGCACATCCTGCCGGTCGACCAGACACTGCACTGGGCCAATCCGAAGGCCCGTTGCGACAAAGGTGAACTGCGCACTGACTGTCATGGCCAGACACAGGGCAAGTACAACGGCCCAGTGCCGATCGTTACCCACGTGCATGGCGCCCACACCGGTGCCAGCAGTGACGGGTACACAGAGGGCTGGTGGCTGCCGAATGCCTCCAACATCAGCTGTGTGCCCCGTGACGTCAATGGTGATCCCAGCTGGCGCCCGGCTGGTGGTGAGTATGTCTGTGAAGGCACCATCGCCAATCTGCTGACCGATCGTGACGGTTTCAATGACCAGAACATCGGCAACGGTGTCGGCCACTTCGAATACCTCAATGACCAGCCCTCAGCAACACTCTGGTACCACGATCATGCCCTCGGCATGACCCGCCTCAACGTCTATGCCGGCCCTGCAGGTTTCTGGCTGGTTCGTGATCCCTCAGCGGTGAGTGGTGAGACCGGTATGCAGGCTGGCGTTCTGCCCGGGCCTGCACCGATCGCCGGGGAAGACCTGGTCACCACCAACTTCCCAGCGGATCTGGGTGGCTCCCGTGAAAAGTATCGTGAGATTCCGGTGGTGATTCAGGATCGCTCATTCAACCAAGACGGTTCCTTATGGTATCCGGACAACCGGGCATTCTTCGATGAACTGAATGTTGAAGGCACAGGTGGTACTGGAAATGAGCAGCATCCTGGTGCTGGTGAATTGCAAATCAGGTTTTCCGGCAACAACGCTCAGGACAAAGTCTCTGACATTGCCCCGATCTGGAACCCCGAAGCCTTTTTCAATACCATGGTAGTCAACGGCACCACCTGGCCAGAGCTGGAAGTGGCTCCGTCACTTTACCGTTTCCGCCTGTTGAACGGCACCAATGCCCGTTGGCTGAGTCTCTCTCTGCCAATCATCAACCCGACCACTGAACAGAAAACCTCCGTCATCAAGGATCACTGGTACCGCGAGGTCAACACCCGAAACGGTCGGTATAAAGGTCCATGGATGCCGTATCAGGTGCCGGTCGATGAGCTCTTCATGTATCAGATCGGTACTGAGCAGGCTCTGCTGCCAAAAGTGGTGGCGGTTCGGGAAGGCAAGGCGACTCAGCTGAACTATAACTCGCAAGCCTGGGCCTTTGAGCAGATGCCTTACATGGAGATCAACAATCAGCTGATCGTTGGCGAAACCGACCAGGGCTTTGCCGGTCAGGGTCTGTTGATCGGTCCAGCTGAGCGAGCCGATGTGATCGTCGACTTCCGCGGCTTGCCCGACGGCACGGTGATCCGCATGCTCAACAACGCACCCGATTCCCCCTTTGGCGGCTTCCCGGCGGACGAACTGCCGGATGCGGACACAACCGGTCAGGTGATGCAGTTCGTCGTCAACCATGCACTGCTGGGCACCAGCCCGACAGACGAGGATCGCAGCCGCAGCGGTCGCCTGAGAAACCCGGACACAGCAGCCACTTCCCCATGGGACCTGATGCTGACCGGTGTCGAAAGCTCCCTGCCTACACCCACCATCACCCGCGAAATGGTGCTGCTTGAGGAAGAGTCCAAGCTGGTCTGTGTCAGCGAGGATGCTGCCGGGAACCTGTATCAGGAAATTGGCATGCTGCCACCTTGTGACAATGGCGCGGTTCCCCATGGACCTCAATCCGCAATACTCGGTACGATTGACGCCGCTGGTATCTCACAGGGTCAGCTCTGGTCGGATCCCATCTCAACCAACCCTGCTGTGGGTGATGTTGAGGATTGGAGACTCTACAACTACTCAGCCGATGCCCATCCGATCCATGTCCATCTTGTCAAGCACAAGGTCATGGGTCGCGAGGCGATCGGTGGTGGACAGAGTGTGGCAGTTGGAACACCCAATGGTCTGGAAGCCTGGGAGTATGGCTGGAAGGATACGGTCAACGCCTATCCGGGTGACGTAACCACGATCCGTGCGGAGTTCGATCTGCCGGGTCTCTATGTCTGGCACTGTCATATCGTTGAACACGAAGACAATGAGATGATGGTTCCATTCTGTGTTGGCGATGTCTGCCCAGATAAACTGTTCTAACAATAACCAATGGACTAGAATCTTTGGGCCGCCTCGTGCGGCCCTTTTCTTATCTCTACAATGGTGCAACTGTAACTATCGGCTATGCCTGATCAGCAACAACAGAGGCTATGAATTCCATGCAATATGCCACGACTAAACTCATCGCAATGCTACTCATCAGCAATACTCTGTTCGCCGAGGAAGCCATAACATTTTCAGATAAAATTGACCTAACCAACTATGCAATCGGTCAGCAGATCGGCCAGGATTTCAGAAAGCAGAATATGGATCTGGACCCTGAAGCGATCTCACGCGGTATGAATGACGGCCATTCCGGCCGTCAACCTGAGTTGGCACCGGGTGAGATGAGAGAGCTGCTGGTCAATCTCAAGCGTCAGATCACCGAGGATATGAAAGCTGACGCGATGGCAAAGATGAAACACAGACAAACCGAGAAACAGCGCAGATTGAAGGCTGGCAGTGAGTTTCTGGAAAACAACAAGGGCTTGCCTGGTGTAGTCACCACCGGCAGTGGCTTACAGTATAAAATCATCAAGCCAGGCAGTGGTACACAACCGACAAAAGACGATCTGGTCAAGCTGCACTACGTCTCTCGCCGCCTCGATAGCCAGGTGTTTTACAGTACCCACCTTAAGGGTGGCCCGAAAACTCACCGTGTCGGTGAATTGATTCCAGGAATGTCTGAAGCCCTGCAACTGATGAAACCCGGTGCCAAATGGGAGTTGTATATCCCCCATCAATTGGCCTATGGACGAAATGGACCGGTTGCGCATGAGACGGTAATCATCGAAGTCGAATTGCTTGAAAAAGCCGTGCCACCTTCACAGGCATCGAACTAGCAATCAACAACAGATGTTGAAGATCTCCTGACAAAGATACTTTACGTCATCCGAGTGACTGCGGGGATCCAGGCCGATCAGCCCTCTAAATTATTCGCATCGCACACCTTTCGGGCCGACTTTCTGTCGTTCAACATGCTTGCGCTTTTGCCCAACATCCAGCGGAATGGCGATACTATGAGAAATTCCTCACTCTTCAGTGTTTGTATTTCTTCTGTTCGACTTTAATGCGTTGGTAGGTATCCGGGATCTTGAATTTGTTATCAGGAATTCCCTTATGCACAATGGAGGTGAATTTCACACTGGCACCGCTCTCCAGGTCCTGACTGCTGATTGAGATCTGCCGCTCGTCAGGTGTCATGGCACCGATCCAGTCGAGCTTCATACGCCTGGAGAGCTGATAGAGACGGGACAGGGTTTTTGTCGAACGCTCGTCCAGACCCAGGTCAGTACCGGGCAGCATACAGTGGTTCAACGCATGTTTAGAACCGACCACTTCATGTATTTTTCTGCAACGCTTGCCGGCAACCACAGCCTTTTCTCTCATAGGCTTCAATCTGGGTTTTACATCCTTGGGCCAATAGTATTTGCCCATATGAGTTGTTTTGTAGCTTTTTTCCTTGTCATCGACCTCAAACATGAGCATACGGCCGGTATCCATCAGTGTGTAGTCGGGACCACCCTGCTGATCGCTGTCGATTCTCAGCCAACGACCGGTTATCGATACTGTTCTTGTCTCTTTTGCTGCATTCGGGCCGTTCATTTCAAAAGTGAGTATTGAATCCCCATGCGCACTGCCGATCAGGCCCAGGCCTAAAATCACGGCAATCAAATATCTCGATCTCAACATCATCATCTCCCTTAATCAGTCCCTGCATTGACAGAAAAAAATCATCATCGGCAATACAACATGGATTACTATATTAATCAATGTCGGGAACTCTATTAATAGACCGGGAGAATCAAATATACCCAGATATCAAATCCAAAATACATAGAACTACCCATACTTATTCTTTTACCGGCTTGAGTTCATCTTTGAATACTTTCTGACTTTCGCTGATTTGGGCAATATAGGCTTAAAACACTTTTTCTAGACAGTTAAAACCTTGATACAATTGAAGATCGGGACCGGGTAATTATCTCTATTTTTATGTTGCTGGCGACACCCTATACAACCGCTGATCGCAAGCTTATCAATTGGGAACTTCAGGCTCATGTTCAGAACCACCACATCTTTGTTTATCGCATCTCTTTTGGCATTTCCTGCAATTGCCGAAAAGCAAGCGCCACTGTCGGATGAGGCCTCCAAGATCAACTATAGCGTTGGTTATCAAATCGGCAGTGACTTCAGGTTTCAAGATATTGAGATCCGCCCGGAAGCGGTCATACAAGGCATCCGTGACGCCCTGCATGAAAATCAGAGTCAATTGTCTGCAGCAGAGATGAAACAGGTCATGGCGGAACTGGGAAGAAGCCTAGCAGAGAGAAAGAAACAGCTAAGAGCCAGTCAATTTAAACTACTGCTTGAAAAGAGCGACAGGTTTCATGCCGAGAACAGAGAAAAACCAGGCGTCATCACCACAGAGAGTGGTTTACAGTACAGGATGGTAGAGAAGGGATACGGAAAAAATCATCCGGGCGACAACGATAAAGTGCTTGTGCACTACACCGGCAAGCTGCTGAACGGACAAGTTTTTGACAGCTCATTTGATCGTGGTAAACCGGCAAGTTTTACTGTCAATGGTGTGATCAAGGGCTGGTCAGAAGCCCTGCAACTGATGAAGAAAGGCGATCGTTGGCAACTGTTTATCCCTCCTGCTCTTGCTTATGGTGAAAAGGGATCTCCGCCAAGAATCCCTCCCAACAGCACATTGGTATTCGATCTTCAGTTACTTGCCATTCAGACACAGTAGCAAAACAACAAGCATAGGCTATGAGAACTAGATATAAGTTGTAATACGGATGGCATACACCACACCCAATCAGGACCTGTAGATGATCGCCAAAAAATTTCTCGATACCCTATTCAGAATTCTCATACTGCTGACAGCCGGTCTTTCACTGGTAACCGGCTCAAATGCTTTTGGCGAAACACCCCATAGCTCCAACATGTCAATGGATGCATCCATTGATGGTCTTTCTGACTTGGAGAGTGCAAACAAGCTACAGACAACCCTTTACAGTTGCCCCATGCATCCCAATGAGACGAGTGACAAACCGGGCAATTGCAGCATCTGTGGGATGCATCTGGTAGCCCAATCCGGCACCAATCACTCAGGGCATGATCATCAATCGATGACTCAATCCAGCACCAATCACTCAGGGCAGGATCATCAATCGATGACCCGATCTGGCATCGATCACTCAGGGCAGGATCATCAACCGACGACCCAATCTGGCACCGACCACTCAGAGCATGATCATCAATCAATGACCCACTCTGACCATGTGTCAGAAGATCATCAGACGATCTATGCCTGCCCCATGCATCCCAATGAGACCAGTGACAAACCAGGCAGATGCAGCATTTGCGGGATGCACCTGGTAGCTCAAACCCACACCGATCATTCGGGACACGATCATCATCAACCGATGACCCAATCTGGCACCGATCACTCCGGACATGATCATCAACCGATGGCACACTCGGAACACGCATCTGAAGATCGCCAAACGGTTGAACACTCCCAGCACCCTGACATGAAGGCAATGCAGCACCGATCTGATATGCCAAGGGGATTGAGCGAAGCCCATCGTTACTGGGATAGCGAAAGGCTGCCGTCGATCTCCTCACGCTCCAAGACCAGTAGTGATGACACCGAAGAGACACTGCTGACAAAAGCCAAAAGAGTCCCAGTGAATGATACCCCTGAGCAGGATAAGGCGGCATCCCACGACACTCATGCAGATCATGATCACCAACACTCAGGCACGACCTATATCTGCCCGATGCATCCGCAGATCATCTCCCACGACGCAGACTCATCCTGCCCCATCTGTGGCATGGATTTGGTACCAGTGGCCACCGCCCAGGCGTCCATGGAGAGCGAACATCCCCAGGTTTTTCTCGAAAGTGCCGTCATCCAGAATATGGGAATCCGCACCATCACGGCCGCCCGTGGCAACTTGGGTAAAACAATAAAGACCCAGGGCAGAGTCACTGCCGATGATGAGCGGATCTACAACATACACTCGAGAACCGGTGGCTGGATTGAAAATCTCTATCTGGTAACCGAAGGTGATCATATTGAGCGGAAGGATGAGTTGGTTGACTTCTACTCGCCCTGGATCAATCGGGCTCAACTCGATCTTATCAACGCCCTGGAGGAGCAGGATCTGGTTGCCTTTGAACCCGAACGTAAAGCGGAACTTGATGCAAAAATTGACTCCTATCGAAACACCTTAAGGTCACTGAAAGTACCTCCAATGGATCTGATGAGGATTGAGCAATACCGCAAGGTTCTGAATACAGTACAGATCACCTCTCCTGCCAGTGGATGGGTTACCGAGCTGAATGTCAGTGAAGGCAGTTACGTCGAACCCTATCAAACCATGCTCACTGTAGTCGACCTGAGCGAGGTCTGGATTATGGTGGATATCTTCGAGCACCATGCACCCTGGGTCAAGAAGGGTAACAAGGTAGCGGTCACCTCACCGGCGATTCCCGGCAGAGAGTGGCGTGGTAAAATCGATTTCATCTACCCGGAGATCAATCCGGTCACCCGCACCCTGCGCGCCAGAATTGAAGTGACCAATCCGGATGAAGCCCTGTTGCTGAATATGTTCGTACAGGTGGAGATCAATGACGGCGCAAAGAAGAGGGATGCTGTCACCGTACCCCGTGAAGCGATCATACTCACCGGGGAGCGTGAGATCATCATCAAGTATCAGGGTAAGGGTCACTTCCAGCCGGTGGATGTGAAGACCGGTTTGTGGGGCGACAACCAGGTGGAGATTATTGATGGATTGAATGCGGGTGCGGAGGTAGTGGTCTCCGGCCAATTCCTCATCGATTCAGAATCTAACATCCAAAGCAGCCTGTTGCGCATGTCGGAGTAGTTCAGATGCCTGGGCAGTTAATACGTTGGTCGATCGAGAACCGCGTACTGGTGTTACTCGCCAGCCTGATCATTGCCATTTGGGGCTGGAACTCACTGCGTGAGACACCCCTCGATGCCCTTCCCGATCTGTCGGATGTGCAGGTCATCATTCAGACCAACTACCCGGGTCAGGCACCACAGGTGGTTGAAGACCAGGTCACCTACCCGATAACCACCACCATGCTTTCGGTACCCGGCGCCAAGGCGGTTCGCGGTTACTCATTCTTTGGCGACTCCTATGTCTATGTGGTGTTTGAAGATGGCACCGACATCTACTGGGCGCGCAGCAGAGTGCTCGAATATCTCAACCAGGCCAGTTCGGATCTGCCCAGCGATGTGCAACCCAAACTGGGACCGGACGCCTCGGGCGTGGGCTGGATCTACAGCTATGCCCTGGTTGACCGGCACAACAGACACGATCTTTCCCAGTTACGATCCCTGCAGGATTGGTTCCTGAAATATGAGCTGCAGAGTGTTTCCGGGGTGGCCGAAGTTGCCAGTGTTGGCGGTATGGTTCGCCAGTATCAGATCGTACTCAGTCCGGAGAAGCTACGCGCACTGGGCATTCCAATTTCACAAGCCATCGAGGCGGTAAAACAGGCCAACTACGAGGTGGGCGGTTCGGTCATCGAGCAGGGTGAAGCGGAATTGATGGTGCGTACCCGCGGTTACCTTAAATCGGTGCAGGATATCCGCCATATCCCCATCGCCATTACCGAAGAGAGTATTCCGATCCTGCTGCAGGATATCGCCACGATTCAGATCGGTCCGGAGATGCGGCGGGTTGTTGCCGACCTGGACGGTTTGGGAGAGGTCACCGGCGGCATCATTGTTATGCGCCATGGTGAGAATGCCCTGGCGACGATCGAGCGGGTGAAAAAGAAACTGCAGCAACTCAAAAGCGGGCTGCCTGAAGGTGTCGAGATCATCGAGACCTATGACCGCTCGACGCTGATCAACGAGAGCGTCGACAACCTCAGCAATAAACTGGTTGAAGAGTTTATCGTGGTCGCGCTGATCTGCCTGCTGTTCCTGTTTCACTTTCGCTCAGCCGTGGTGGCTGTAGTCACCCTCCCCCTGGGGATTCTGATTGCCTTCATCATCATGAGGCAGCAGGGTATCAACGCCAACATCATGTCACTTGGCGGTATCGCCATCGCCATCGGCACCATGGTCGATGCCGCCATTGTGATGATTGAAAATGCACACCGCCAACTGCAGGAGCGTGGCGGCGGGCTCTCTCGGGAAGAGCACTGGAAAGTGATCCTGCAGGCCTCGTTGCAAGTCGGGCCGGCACTCTTCTACTCGCTGCTGATCATTACCCTGAGCTTTTTGCCTGTACTGGCCCTGGAGGGACAGGAGGGGCGTCTGTTCGGCCCGCTGGTCTACACCAAGACCTATGCCATGGCCGCAGCAGCCGGCTTGGCGGTTACTTTGGTACCGGTTTTGATGGGTTATCTGTTGAGGGGGTGGATTCCTGCTGAAAGCAGCAATCCACTGAGCTGGGCGCTGATCACCCTCTATCGGCCGCTGCTGAGGGTCGTTTTGTGGCTACCCAGCCCCTCCCTGCTGGTGGCACTGTTGCTTATGCTCACCCTGGTGATTCCGATCTATGGAATCGGCGGCCTGCTTGAGCCTGTCAAATGGCCGTTTCAACTGAGCAGGGCGGCAGGCCTGGAGAGCAGCAACACGTTGATCGATCACATCGAAGAGAGCCAGCAGAGCATGCAAAAGACCTGGCGCAACCTGTTTTCTGATTCACCCAGGATGCAGCGACTGGGGCAAGGACTGGGTTCCGAGTTCATGCCCGATCTGTTCGAAGGTGATCTGATGTATATGCCCACCACCCTGCCGGGATTATCAATCGGCAAGGCGCAGGAGCTGCTGCAACAGACCGATCGTCTGATCATGCAGGTAGCGGAGGTGGAGCGGGTGTTCGGCAAGATCGGTCGGGCAGACAGCGCTACGGATCCTGCCCCCCTGACCATGATCGAAACGATCATCCGACTCAAACCCAGGGATGAATGGCGCGCCGGAATCACCCTTGACGACATCATTGCCGAGCTGGACAGAACAGTAAGTTTCCCTGGACTCACCAACGCCTGGCTGATGCCAATCAAAACCAGAATCGATATGCTCTCGACGGGCATCAAGACACCCATCGGTATCAAGGTCTCCGGACCGGATCTGAAGACCATTGAGCAGATCGGCCGAGAGATCGAGCAGCAGCTCTCGACCCTGCCGGAGACTCGCTCCGCTTTTTCCGACCGGGTTGTGGCTGGACGCTATATCGAGATCGTACCGGACCGTCTTGAAGCCGCCCGTCTTGGCATCAACATCGAGGATATCAACCTGATGGTCAGTGCGGCGGTTGGCGGTATCAACATCAGTGAGACCGTGGAGGGTCTGGAGCGCTATCCGATCAACATCCGTTTCCCGCGCGAACTTCGCGATGACATAAAGAAGCTGAGTGAACTCCCCATCATCACACCTTCGGGAGCACAGGTGCCCCTCTCACAGGTTGCCAGAGTGCATGTGGTGGATGGACCTCCCTTGATCAAAACCGAAAACGCCCGTCTAAACGGCTGGACTTTCATCGATATCAAGGATGCGGATCTGGGTGGCTACATCAGCAAAGGTGAACAACTGCTTCAAGAGAACATTCAGCTTCCTGCGGGATACGCCATCACCTGGACAGGTCAGTATGAGTATATGTTGCGGGCCGAGACCAAATTGAAGCAACTGGTACCGATGCTGCTGATCATTATTTTCGCCCTGCTCTATCTGATCTTCAGACGCTATTCCGATGTACTGGTGGTGATGTTGAGCATCCCTTTCGCCCTGGTGGGAGGCTTCTGGTTTGTACTGTTGATGGGTTATAATCTGTCGGTTGCGGTAGCTGTTGGCTTCATTGCCCTGGCCGGTATTGCCACCGAGTTCGGGGTCGTCATGCTGATCTATATCAACAGCGCCATCAAACGCTATCAAGATGCCGGCCGGTTGAACGACCGGCAGGAGCTAAAGGCTGCCATCATCGAGGGGGCGGCACTCAGAGTACGCCCCAAAGCCATGACGGTACTGGTGGTTGTGATCGGCCTGATGCCGATCATGCTCAGCGACGGCGCCGGCTCGGAAGTGATGCAGCGTATCGCAGCGCCAGTCATCGGAGGTATGCTGACAGCCCCACTGCTGTCACTGTTTGTGATCCCGGCTCTGGTGCTGCTGATCAGAAGAAAATCCCTGCCCGGCAGACACGAGTGATGAGCTAGGCAATCAACCCGCCAGTGAGCGCTGTTGATTCAGGCTATGGCTGATATAGACCAGATTGCGTTGGTACGCCAACACCTCAGGATGGCAGGCATGTGATGCCAGCAAGGTGGAGAAGATCTCCGGATAAATGCTTTGATTGTCGCTACTCTCTCCAGAGAGATGAAGCAACAGCTCGGTCTCGACTTCATCAATCACGTCTCGAAAACCAGGATCGATGCGCACGATTTTGCTGGCACCCAGCAGACAGTAAGCGGTCGCCCATACCACCGGTGTGATGACCTGGTGCTGAACATCGGATGATGGCTGGCCATACTTTTTCGAGACCATGGTGACATGCCGATGGATTGTGGCGAGCAGTTTTTTCAAATCAATGGGATCCAGATCCAACAGGCTCAAACCGTATTGGGCGAGCTCGATCTTTAACTGCTTCCTTTCCTGACTTTTCTCGAAGAGATAATTCAACATATTACGCTACCTGTCCTTAAGTTTATTATTCGGGGTTCAGGTAAAAGACGGCGGTTATCGCACTCCCACTCTGGGATCAGCGACCAGACCACCATCACCAACCGGTTACTGACAAACTCCAAAAAACAAAAAATGCTCTGTCAACTGCTAAAGCAGAGTCCATTCCTGGAAAATCATTTAAATCCTAGCGGTCATTCCTTAAATCAGCATTAAAATTGTGTAATTGAGTCACAGATTTAAAATCTCAATAGTTCAACAACAGATTAAATCATTATTAATCTTCAACTTAACTGGTCTCCATGGCCGTGAAGATGAATTAATTTTGCCAAACCCCAAGCGACCGATGCCTGCTATTTACCCGAAAGTGCTGTAATTTGTGTCGAACGAAGGGATTAGATCCTGCATGGAGGCGGATGGATCCTGTCCGCACCGGGATGACGAGGAGCAACCTCACCATTCAGCTCATGCATTGGCGAGAATTTGCGCTGACTGGCGTCCATTCGCGGCCATAAATATCCAGGCGATCCGCACAGACTTGCGCTGGCAATCCAGGCCAATTGCCAATTCCTGATAATTATTATGGTTTATGCGGCCCGTGGAGATTGCTAATCTTGTATTGGCGTAATTAGAAGATAACGATAAGGAACCCTGAGAAAGCCCCCTTGCCTGATCTGATCCTGCCGATTCACTGCACACTCAGTGACTGGGGATCATCTGAAAGAACGATCGTCGGCAAGATAAGAGCGTTGAGGTTCCAAACCGGAACACCAATCCGGTAACACCACAAAACCTGGAGGAAATCCGTGCTTAACCTACTGAAGTGCAAATGCCTGTTCGGCTTTTTATGGACCAGTGCAATCGCAGCCGCTGTGCTGACATTCATCTTTTTCTCATTCATCGATCCGGCTGCCATTGCGGCGGTCATGAATCTGGCGGAAGAGACCGAGACCAGTAGCTTCAATATCTATCTCGGCGTTTTTGTCTTTTTCTGGTTTACCCTCAACACCTCAACCTATCTGGCGTTCTATTTCGGGCAACTGCTGAGCAAGATGGAGAAGGAAGCAGCAGAGATGGAGCAACGTAAAGAGTCTCATGATGGCGAGAGCGGTATACATACGAGCTGATCGAAATTAACCCGCAGAGATAAGCACGGTTTTCCATGGCAGACCCACCAGGTCTGTCAGGAAACCATCTGATCACGGGTTAAGCCGTGCAGTCGATTCTGACAATCGACCTATTCGGGAATATTCGGCGGATCCAGATCCTCCACCGGCAGCTCATCCTGAAGATTGCTCTGCCACTCCTTCAGCATGGCCACATGCCAGCCCTCCTCTTCTGCCATCTCGGCGGCCAGCTTGCGCACATCCTCACTGGGCGATTGTTCGGAGATCAGCAGATAGAACTCCCGCCCACGAATCTCGTTATAGAGCGCGACCTCCATCGCCTGGGTAACCGTCATCAGGTAGTTCGCCTCCTCCATGCAGAAGGCTTCCGGTGACGAGGGACAGCGCCACTTGAAATCCCAGGGCGTCAACTGGGGCAGTTCCAGTCCTTGAGTGCGGTCCATCACCTCTTTGGCATGCTGGCGACTGTAGCCCGCCAGCTTGCGAAACAGCTCTGCCACCTGCAGGTTGTTATGGATCTCCATGCTGTCCGCCAGTTCGTCATAGTGGTCACTGGAGGCCTCTTCCAGCTCCAGGGCATGCACCAGGAACTCTTCGATACTGGTTATCGGGTCGACGAGATCATCACTCATAGACAAAACTCCTCCTCCAATTCCGCCACTTCGCAGCTTTTTATATTCTCGGGCTGCCACACCGGTATGGGTGTGGCGTAGATTACCCCGGTAGCGAGCCCATCATCCGCCTGGATGATCTGCGCAGCCTTGATCCGGTCCTCAGTGGGTACATCGTTGATGAACGGGTGTACCGTCTCCTTCCACTCTTTCTGGTCGGGACGAAAGGTGACACAGCCACTCAACACCTGGATAAAGGCAAATCCAGGATACTCGATCGCCTCCACCAGCACCTTGGTCAGATCCGATGGTTTGCCGGCAAAAGCCCTGGCGATAAATCCAGCGCCCGCAGCCAGGGCGATGGCGGCGGGATTGAAGCTGGGTATGCCGGTGCCATGGGGGGTCAATTTACTCTTATCCCAGTTCGGTTTGGTGGTGGGCGAGGCCTGCCCCTTGGTCATACCGTAGACCTCATTGTCCATCACGATGTAGGTCATATCCATATTGCGTCGGCAGGCGTGCAGAAAATGGTTACCGCCAATCGAGAAGCCATCCCCATCACCACCGGCCACCACTACCGTCAGATCAGGTCTTGCCGCCTTCAGTCCGGAGGCCGCCGCCAGCGCCCGACCATGGATACCATGAAAACCATAGCTGTCGATATAGGCAGGCAAGCGGGATGAACAACCGATCCCCGAGACCACCGCCACACGCTCTTTGACCAGCCCGAGGTAGGCCATCGCCTTGGTCAATGACGCAAGCACCGAAAAGTGACCGCAACCCGGGCACCAGACCGGCTTGATATCCGATTTATAGTCTTTTGCCTTCAGCGAAGGTACCGGCATGTTCCCCTCCAGCGATTCAAACCCGGGAAAATAAACCCCTTAACGATTAAAAGCATATACCAATATCGCCAGGATCCACATGTCAAAAATCAACCGCTGTCGACAATCTTAGTCTGCATCGGCTTAGTGTATAGGGGTTATCCCTGATATCCAGTCAGTTGGCGAATGGCATAATGTGGTCAGGAGAACATTTGATGGCCCATATGTCATCTGCAGTTTTTTATATGGAAATTCAGCATACCCTATTTATCAGGGATGGATAGCATACATGGAGTGTAGATTGAATCCTGTTCACCATACCTCCTCACAGCAGAGCACCGGGCATCGCTATTGGATTTCGGCAAACCCTTCTGCCCGGTCCATCCTGCATGCAGGCTCATCTCTCGTCCTGCTACCCGATCACACGACTGCTGACAGTGATGAGTATCTGTCTGCTCTGCCCCCTTTATCCGTCATCTTTTATGCATGGCCGTATCCCTGTCGAAACCTGGACAGCGCAGCGGCAACAGATCAGTCCACATAAACCAGCATCCAAACCACTCAGCGAGGTATCCCTTGAACACACTCGACACATCCAAGAGCAATCCCAGCGAAGCTAAGGGCAACTACGCCCAGGCCGTCTATCGGGATCATGAAAGCCTGTTCAATGAACTGACCGAACAGGAGATCAAGAGCGCTGTGCGCAACAAATCATCCACTGCAACGAAACTGGCGAGAAACGCACCGCAACCGCATCGTGCGGAGATGGAAAAGCTGTTCAATATTTCCCTCTTCATTCACCAGCGTTTTGAAGAGATCCACAAGCTGCCGCAAAGGGATATCCACGGCGCGATCACCATCTTTCTCTATGGCATCTGGTCGATCTACAACCAGGGCGCCACCATCCCCGGCAAGCAGTTCGACAAGCTGGTCAAACAGACCCGGGATACCCTGCGCGAAAGAGCCGAGTTTCTCAAAGAGTATGAGAAATCGACCAGCGGCAACCGCTCGGCCCTCTATGAGACCTTCGCCATGGTCGGTAATTGGCTGCTGATGATTCAGCACCACCTGACCTCACAACCGGATGAGACCGCATTGAACAATGTCAAAATCATGGTCAGAGAGATCATCACCCGCAGCCTGAAGATTGAACCCGAGTCGATCTCCATCAGCCAGGACGGCGATCTGACCATCACCGAGCAGAACCGCACAACCCAGTAAAGGACTATCAATATGAATATCAGGCTACAGCTCCCCCGTCTGTTACTGGGGGGATTTCTCTCCTGCTGTTCCACCCTGATCAACAGTGCAGCGGCTGACAACGCTGCAGCAACACCAGGCTTCCTGGTGGATGGCTTTGAGCAGCTGTTTGATCAACCGGTAAAGACCCCAACCATCAGCAGCCTTCAAAGCAGTGGGGATGCGGGGAAACGTTTCGTCGAGGAGCTGAGCACCATCACACCCCAGGATATCCAGGCCGCCGCAAACAACAAATCCCCAACTGCCACCCAGTTGGCCGGAAACTTCCCGGAACCCAACCGGGCCAATATGGAGAAGATATTCAACATCGCCCTGTTCGTACAAAAGAGGATAGAACAGGCGGCACGGGTACCTGAAGGTGACATTCCAACCGCCACCGCCTCTTTCCTCTATGGCATCTGGTCAGCCTACAACGAAGGTGCCGAGATACCGGAGCAGAATCTGCTGCATCTGCACAAACAGGTGGCGCAGCTCATTGCGAGCAATCAAGCCCTGAGTCAGGGTTTGCAGAACGCCAACCAGGCCGATCGACAGAAACTCTACGAATACCTTGCCATGACCGGCAACTGGATGGTGATGTTCCAGGACACCTTCAAGAAAGCCCCAGATCAGAAAATGGTAACTAACATCAAAAACATGGCAAGAGAACTGCTACAGGCCAGTTTCAAGATCGATGTGGAGAAGCTGTATATCAGTCAGGAGGGGCAGCTGTCGATGTTGTAGTCACCTCTCCCTTTCAGGTGGGGCCTCGCCCCACTTTGAGTAAACCGATTCCGTACCCAGCCTGACGTGATTCCTTAAAGCAAAAAGAACGCCTGCCATAAACCAAAGTGAATTTGTTTCACTGATTTCCTGCTCACTCAAGCACAACCACTTAACTAATCTGTGTTTAATTACCACTTTTTCAATAACTTAGAATAGCGTTACTGATAGTTGCATCTAGCCTGTGATGAGACCCCAGATCCACCAAGTAAGATGTATATGTTGAGAATCAAAACGAAATGCTCTAAAAAGAGAGTTACAAATTTTATAGCCTAATCACAGGGACGCTTCTCATTATGGAAATTGAGAACTCGATTGACCCAACAGATGTTTCTACGTGCATTAATCAAAATACTGACGCTGAAGCACACTGTATAAAAATTTATCCTTCATCATTCTTACACTTAACCCGCCTGTTGCTTGCTAACTCTATTATAAGATTTCGAAAAATGCCTCATCGGGGCGTGGATCTTACCTGCACTACTATGAGAACTTTGTGCATGATATTTCATTATCAGCGCAAGCAATATATTCCAATATCGGTGGCAGTGAGATAATCAGCTGTTAATATCTCCGAACTATTGAGTACGATTGTGTGTAAAACTAACCACTATAGTTTTTACTTAACTTTTGTAATCTTACTCTGTACAGGCATGAATCAACTGGCGATATCCGATGAATTAACGGATACCCGATCATTCTATCTTAGTTTTACCTACCAACCATATGATTGGTCTGAAACCGCATTTGAAGAAACAGTTTCTTTTATCGGTAAGCATAGCGACATGATTTTTCATTACTTTGATGACGGTGTTCCTTGGGACGAAGCCTCTACAGATTCCAGATATCATGAAAACGTGGAATCACTGCTTAGTAAGCGCATAGAGAATGTTAAAGATAAGCAGAAAGTTGCAGTGGGTGTAAACTTTCTTGATAAAAACAGAAAGACATTAGCAGGCTATTGGGGAGCAACGGATGGTCTACCTCGTCCAGGAAAGTGGAATAGACTGAGTATAAACCATCCGGATGTAATTGATGCATACGTTTCCTACTGTCGATCAATGATCCAGCGTTTTAAACCAGACTATTTTATTTATGGCATGGAAGTGGATTCAGTTGAGTTAGATGTGCAAAGTGCGGCGTTCAGAGCTCTCGAAAGTATGGTTAGCATAATATATGAAACGCTTCGTGAAGAGTTTCCGAAACTACCGCTCGTATTAACTTTTATGCTTGCGCCAGAAGAAGATATGGATAAGCGTAAATTAATGGTACAAAAGCTACTGCCTTATAGTGATATCTATGCTGTCAGTTTCTATCCCTATCTATTTGATGGGATTGGCGGAGATTCCGATAAAATACCACCTAATTTACTATCCAGAGTGCGGTCTTATATCGGAAACAAGCCATTTGCGATTGCAGAAACTGGATTCAATGCCAAAACCTGGCACTTATTGAGTCGTTTTATCTGGATTCCAGGCAGTGAAGATTCACAAGCGAAGTTTGTAGATTTTCTTTTGAGTGAAGCAAATCGTCTCAACGCAGTATTTGTGAATTGGTGGGTTCCACGAGATCTCGAAAGGCTTTGGGAAAAAATGCAAGAAGCTGGAGCTGACCCAATATTGAGCCAGTGGAATAGTAATGGCTTAGTGGACTCTGAAGGCATTCCAAGAAAAGGTTTAAAGGTATGGAAGAGTTGGCAGGATAAACCAATAAGGAATAGATAGAGCAATACAATCAAAGCATCCGGTTTCACCCTAGGCATATCTTACCTGCTACTTAACGTCACAACAGCGATCTACCCCTGGTTCTCTCCTACAGTGAGGGCCCGCATCAAAGGAGCCAAAAATTGCTCAGTTCCTCTCTAGATCTGGATCAATCGACAATGTGATCCACCTGTGACAAGATATCCTACCTACTCAGCATGCATCTTATCTATCAGAATCACTGAGGTTAACTGCAATCACTATGTTCAGTGTCGTCAGTATAAACTATTGATTTCAATAATTATTATGTCCTGACAAAGTTTTAGATTGCTCCCTATCACGTGAAACGGAAAGTATATATTTTATGTCTAAAAGAAAAGGTGTATTTCAGAAGGCCTCTCTCATTTCGGCAGGTGTCAGTTTTCTTCTAGCCATCGTTTCTACGGTATTGCTCTATTTTCGGATTGAGAGTGTGGGCAAGGATGACCCCATTTCCGCCAGTTTTATGGCATCGACATTCTTCTTCGTCTGTGTTGGTGTTGTTCTTACGGTTATCGGTAAAGCCGATCTACCCAGTTTTAGCACAGACAACTCTGAAACAGACTTAAAATAATCTGTTTAGCTTGTTAATCAAGTTGTAAAGTATTGCCATATTGGCAATCCTGCTTAACTTCAAGGAAAGTTGAGCCTGAACCAGGGCATCAATAATAACGTAGCCGGATCCACGGTTTACTACACCAGCTCTTTTCAGAATCCAGATCGATTCGTTGACTACTGATAGGCTTACTCCTATCCTCATACCATAGCCCGAATGTGGCTCGCGCACCCAGGTACCGCACGTACTTCATTCGCAGGACTGGCACACGCACGCTATCGTCTGATACAGCCACATAGGGTGTTTGACTATACCCGGAGAACTCCATGACCAAGATTTTTGGTTTCATACTCTTCCTTGCGGCAACCACTGCCATCGCTGACCCACCCGAGGGTTACCCATTTCTGCCTTTTGATAAAGCAATGGCAAAAGCAAATGCTGAGTCCAAACTCATGTTTGTCTATTTTGGCCGTTATGGGTGTGGCTATTGTGATAAGACTAATAAGGAAGCGTTTTCCGATCCCAGCATAAAACAACACTACTCGAAAAACTATGTTCTGGCCTATGTGGATGCAGAGAGCGGAAAAAGATTGCGTTTGCCATCAGGAGAGCGGATTACCGAACGTGAATTGGGTACGCGCTACAACGCGTTTGTGACGCCGATATTTTCCTTCATGACACCCGATGGCAAGCTTATTACGCGAATGGTAGGCGTTCAACGGATTGAAGACTTGGCTGAGGCTCATACTAAAGTCCAACAGGCATTGATAAAGGCAGGCTCATCTTGATTAGAACATCTCCATGGGTTCTTACCGGAATATTGCTGTTCGCTAACCACTTATTCGCACAACCCTGGACAGTTTCACCGCCCATCAATGTCAGTGAAGCAGCGAAGCAAGGTGTCTTTCACCACTTGGAGTCTTCGGGGCGTCAGAATATTGCGGTCTCTGATGGCATTGTGGGTATTGTCTGGGAAGATGACAGTGACGGGACACCTCGCATCTATTTTGCCAGCAAGCCTCTGGACTCGCCCTCTTTCTCACCCAAGCTCATGATCAGTGGCAAAGGTGAGGCCTATGAACCATCGATCGTTACATTGGGTGATAGCCGGTTTGCCATTGCGTGGGAAGAGGATGAGCAGGCCTCTGCCCGAGTGATTGCCGCAACAAAGATGGGGCCGATAGCTCAATTTGGAGAGAAATACTCAGGCCAAGTCAACCTGGTAAGTTCAAGCGATCAAGTGTTGATTGTGTATAGGGAGCAACTACAGCGATTTGGTCAAATCATTCTGCATAAGCTGACTGTAGACGATCAATTGCAGCTATCACCTGTACAACGCTGCCCTGTTGAGCCGGGTCCAATACAAGATGATCAACTCTATCCAGTCATCACTGCGCAGGGTGAAGGGTTCGACATCGCCTGGGAAGATCGCCGACTAGGACACACCGTAATCATGCATAGCCAGAGTGAATCTGGAGAACCCTGCAGATTTTCTCCTCCAAGCCGTATCAGCGAAGAACCGCCAGGACCAAAGGC
>JAHRHW010000136.1 GCA_019100305.1 Candidatus Thiodiazotropha taylori
GACCGGTGTTGGCAAAGAGATGTTCGCCCGGGCACTCCACAGCATCAGCTCCCGGGCAGAAAGAAACTTCATCGCCATCAACTGCGCCGCGATTCCTGAATCACTCATCGAATCGGAACTTTTCGGTGTGGAAAAAGGGGCCTACACCGGCGCACAGCACTCCCGGCCCGGACGCTTTGAACGCGCTCACGGGGGCACACTTTTCCTGGACGAAGTGGGAGAGCTTTCACCCGCCGCACAGGCCAAACTGTTGAGGGTTTTACAGGAGGGGGAGTTTGAACGAATTGGAGACAGTCGCACCCGCAAGGTGAATGTCAGACTGGTGGCTGCCACCAATGTGGATCTGCAGCAGGCCGTCGATGCGGGCAAATTCCGTGCGGACCTCTATTACCGACTCAACATCTTTCCAATTCTGATCCCCGCGTTACGCGAACGGGAAGGCGATATACCTGCCCTGGTCAATCGCTTTCTGGAGAAGTACACCGCACTGCATGGCAAACGCACCCCCGGCATCACCGAGCGGGCACTCAGCGCTCTGAGAAACTACAACTGGCCTGGCAACATCCGTGAACTGGAAAACATCATCGAGCGAGGCGTGATCATCACGGCCAATGACACACACATCGACCTACCAAACCTTTTCCCGGAACTCAGCGTCGAACCCACGGTCAAGGCACAAACTCAAATCGCCATCCTGGCGGAACCACCGAACCCTCAGACAAACGACCATTCACTCGATCGAATGCTTGATCAGATACTGGATCAGAACATTCCACTTGGAACAGTGGAAAACAGACTCCTCGACCGAGCCGTCGAGCGGGCCAGAGGCAACCTCGCTTCCGCAGGAAGAATGCTGGGTTTAACCAGACCCCAGATGGCCTATCGGTTAAAAAAATACAGCACCCCCTAGGGGTTGGTTGTTAAGGCAAATCCCACCCCCTTTAGAGCTGAACCATGCAACTTGTGTACAGGCGTATCTGAATGTAACAAATGTTGCAGATCCTGCAAACTGCGCATGGATAAACTGCCTATCGTCGGCAATCGGGTCGCACGTAGTTAACCAAGCAGGAGTTCTTAACCATGTCTGTAGAGCGCATCACTTTTACAATTGTTGGTATTCTGATCATGGCAACCGTAGGCGGCTATCTCGCCACACAGAGTATGTTTTTTCTGTATGCCTCAATTTTTGTCGGTTTTATGCTTTTCCAGGCACCGTTCACCAAGTTCTGCCCACTACCATTGCTGTTGAAAATGATGGGAGTCAAGACGGGGAGCATTTTTGGCTGACTTGCCAATCCATTGAATCAATGGATACTCGCACATCCATTGATTCATCCTTTCAAATCAATTACGTAAAAAGAGAGTCAACAGAACCTCTGCCACTCCTTCAGAACATATCGATGATGGATCATTCAACTCAGCGTCCAAGTTCATGCCTTACGTTACAATTCCAGAATTTCTCAACACCAAGAAAAACGATTAGACTTAAGGACTCATGACAACCTGTGTACATCAATGATACCCATACTCGACATAAGTGCACTGCTATGGTTTCTGATCTGCTGGATCGGGTATACCCGGTTTGCAGACCTTCGTGCGCGCGACAAACTGACACTGATGAGCGCCATGCACGGTTACCGAAGACAGTGGATGCGTCAGATGATGCATCGGGATGTTCGCATTGTGGATTCCAATATTGTGATGATTCTCGCCCGAAGCGCCACCTTCCTCGCCTCCACGACAATCTTCATACTCGCCGGAGTGATTGCGGTGATGGGCACCATGGATACTGCCATGGAGGTAGTGGGTGATCTGCGTTATGCGATAAAGAGCAGCCGCGAGGTATGGGAGCTGAAGATGCTGGGACTGCTGCTTGTCTTTATCTATGCTTTCTTTAAATTCACCTGGTCGATGCGCCACTTCAACTACCTCTCCACCATAATCGGCGCCGCACCCATGAGCCATGAGCTACCAGCCTGGAGTGACAGCTTTGCAGAACGTGCCGCCAAGGTCAGTTCCAAGGCCTCCAACACTTTCAACCGGGGACTCAGGGCCTACTATTTCGGTTTGGCCTTCCTAAGCTGGTTTCTCCATCCCCTGCTGTTTATTCTCGCTACCACTCTGGTGGTGGGCGTACTCTATCGCCGCGAATTCAAATCAGGTATGTTAAAAGAGCTTGGTGATCCGGATGATTTCACCAGCCATTAGCTTCTACAGCAACCGTACAAACAGACTCCCCAATCGCTTCTTTACCTAGGGCCTGTTAACACTAATCCAATCAGATAATCACTTCACATGCGGCGACAGCCGGACAATCCAAAGTTAAGGATTATCCAAAACCGGCCGATACCCCCAGCGATACAGCAACGGATCCCAGAGCATTGACATGGAAGTAATATCACTCCGCAGACAATTGATCGCATTTGCCATCAACCTCAGAACCGGATTGAAGCTAGCCAGCAATCAACAGCTGACACGAGAAAACTTCATCTACTCCATAGACCAGATACTCTGGCTTTTCGCACTGATCTTCTGCCTCGAGATCAGTGTCAGTTATCTGATCGCAGAAAAACCAGTAACTTTCTCCAGCTATGGACTCAACCATCTGGCTGCCATCTACCTGTTTGATCTATTGGTTCTTTTGGCGATGTCCCGACTTGCCCAAGCCAACACCTCTGATACAGCTAAACTGTTACTCGCCTACCTGGCATCGATGCCACTGTTCATTATTGTTTTTCAAACCCTGATCATGCCAACATACCCCTATTACGACCGACCGCAGAGCAGCTTTCTTGTGCTGCTGCTACTGTTGGCCTGGCATCTCTATATCCTCTTGCGATTGATGCGGATCGTACTCTCTCTATCGCTCAGAAAATCGTTCTATCTTGCTGTAACCGCCTTCCTGCTCTCTCTGTCAAGTAGCCTGTTTCTTCCCTATTCACAACTCTGGTACAGCGACGAACCACCACAGAGTGACAACCTCTACGACAAGCTGTACAAACTGAGCATAGAAGATCTTTTCTATGACCAGTATCCTATGGTGGATAAAGCACTCAATAGTCTTGCTTCGCAACGCCCCGGAATCACCGATCTCTATCTGGTCACAGTAGCCGGGTATGGCCTGGAAAATGTTTTTCTCAATGAAGTTGAGTATGTACGTGACCTGTTCGATCGGCGTTTCGATACAAGCGGACGGTCGATGTCACTGGTGAATAACATCGATACTCTATCCCGTTACCCTCTTGCCAACCGCCACAATCTATCCGACAGCCTGTCGGTCATTGGCGAAATCATGGATACCGAAGAGGATGTACTGTTCCTGTTCATGACCTCTCACGGCAGTAAGGATCCCAAATTTTCAGTTAGTTTTGGCCCCGTACCCTTGGAAGACATAACGCCACTGCAACTACGACAGGCTCTTGATAAATCCGGTATTCTTTGGCGGGTCATCGTCGTATCCAGTTGTTATTCAGGTGGCTTCATCGAACCTCTCCGAACACCCCACACATTGATCATCACAGCAGCTGACGTTGATCGGCAATCTTTCGGCTGCGGTGTCAAAAGTGAGTTTACAGACTTTGGCACCGCCTACTTCAAACACGCTTTGCATCAGCAACCCGATTTCATTGAAGCGTACGAAATTGCAGCACAGTGGATAGAGGAGAAAGAGCGTAGAGAACAGCGCAAGCGCTCACTGCCACAACGTTTCGTGGGTGATGAAATCCGCGACAAGCTTATCCAGCTTGGAGGGGCGAGCAATAACGAGTCCCTGACCTATCGGCATATCGATCGATAGCTGCGTTTCACACCAAGCCAGACCCCAGACATGCAGAACAGTCTGGGGTCTGGGAAGATCAAACCACATCATCTGCCGGGCAACTCAGTAAAATCAAGCTACGGCAGATACCGTCGAACCGCTGGCTTCATGAAGAATCGGCGAGCCAAGCTCTGCAAATGAAAAGAGTTTGAAAGTTCGCTCTCCATTGTAATCCAGTACACGCAGGTCATCGCTTTCGTGCAGGTCATTGGCGACCACATTGAAGTGACCACCATAACGCAGCTTGGCCAGATCATAGGGCACCTCATAGGCAATAAACTTTTCGATACCCTTGATGGCGAGCTTCTCCAGGATCAGTGCATCTTCGATGGAAGTGTGAGATGTGAGTATCATCAGCGGACCGCTTCCAGTGATCAGCATAAAGGTTTTCATGGCTACCTCCCTCCCGTGGGATTATGGATTGAAGGTTTGCATCGTCACCTCTTTCAATTTTAGCTCATCCATTAGTATTGAATTTGGGTTATGAGCTTCAGGGTTCGATAAATCATATAAGAAGATCGAACCACAACCGAGTACCACACTGATTTCCAATGGGATTTTCACAATAAACCTCAAGCTTAAGGAAATACCCGGCATGCATTGAAAAAGTCAATCCTGAACAGTAGCCATATGCTTTTTCTCAATAAATCAAACTTAAATATCCAGCTCACAGAAAATCACAGATTCGAACCACTTACACCCTAGAACAGGCATCGAAGGGGCTCGAACAAAGCCGGCTAAGTCAAACAGGAACAACTTAAGTTACGGATTCTGATCTTCATCATCTGTCAAATTATCCCTAGATGAAGACTCATGGCTGTTACCAGCCAGGAATAGTGCCGCTACGCCAAGAACAAGCAGAATGATCAACGATATGGCGATCAGAATATTGCTCATAATCAGTACTTCCCTAACAATACTATAAACTGCTGTTGCAGACTCATTGATATCAACCGGACTGATTATACTCTTAGTCCATTACATATTCTCGAATGCACATAGCAGTGACGTCCGAGCAGCTGATTTCTCCATTCCACCAGACAAACCCTGCGAACCCTGCGGTTACGCTTCGCCTACAACCACAGCCGGCACCATACCCTGACATAAACAGGCCTCAAACCGGTATGGCACCGGCAAAGCAACTCACCGTTACCGATTCACCTGGCCTGGCAGACTCAGATCGCCAGAGGCCAGATCCATGACATCGACAACACAAAGCAGAGGCGCATGCAAACTCTGGTGGACACGCAATCCTGCCGTGACACCATCAAAATTAGCCGCTTCAACGACACCGATGTCGGCAAAAGGTACCCGAACCTCGACACTCTCGCCATTGAAGGTGGGATCCCAGCCGGGGCTGTCGATCAAGATAGGCAAACCAGGCCAGGTACTGGGTAATCGTGGATTCGTACCTTTCGCTATATCGACTACGCCCAGCGCACCCTCGCCACAACGCTCATTGGGTTGCAACACCACCCAGTGACTGTGCCATACATCCCCGTCATTCTTCACATCACCATCACCGTTCTCATCAAACAGAGGTGTATCATCGAAATCGGGATGTGAGGTTACCGCCAGCGCCAGGATACCGGCATTGGATTCGAAGCCCACACTATAGCTATCGATCGAGGTTGGCCAGACGTAGGAAAACACGTGACTGCCTGCAAGTTGACCTGTGGCAGTCGGCTTGCTGGAACCCGCTTTTGCTGAAACAGCCATATGAAATAAGGCTGTGTTGCCCTCACTACTGAGCTTCGTATGAATGATGTCGAACGGCGCCAGTTTCGCATTACCCTTTTCCGCCTTGATACCACCTTGGTGCTCCTGGTGAGCACAAGCCGGCAATGAGAGGGAGATCAGTGTCAATACTGAGATCAATGAGTCAGCCTGCATCACGCACCTCCTTTCACATCCGCCAACGAGGCACCGAAATTGATGTGGAAGGACGCCCCGTCAAGCAGCAGAGCTGGAACCGACTGGATTCCGGCTTGCTCCGCTTCGGCAATTCGCTCCGGGTTTTCACCGAGATGCACGATCTCCACTTCGTAACGCCGGCTGTCCAATGCATCAATAACCTGGTGTTCCGCAGCGACACAGACAGGGCAACCCGCATGGAAAAAAACAGCTTTGTTCATAAGTTTGTCCTCATATAATTTGAAATTGTTAGTATCGACTCGATACTATTATCAAGCTAGCAGAGTAGATCGGTCTTGTCAAACAAGTTTTTAGTCGATACTATATTCTTATGAGTTCAAATAACCTCTACAACCACCTTGAGCGTCTCAGTGAACTGTTGCGTACCGATCTTCGCAAAAGCGGTATCGGGCATGGCCTGCAACCTGTACAACTTGAGGTTTTGCACTACCTGTCGGTTTGTAATCGATACTCAGATACTCCGTTGGCTGTGACAGAATACCTGGGCCAGACAAAGGGCACAGTCTCCCAGACGATTAAAGTACTCGAACAAAAAGGGCTGTTGCTAAGGCGTACCGATACTGAAGACAAACGGGTCTCCCATCTTGGGCTCACTGCAAAGGGCAGCAAGCTGCTGGATCGACTGGTACCGCCTCCGATGCTGACGAATGCCTGTGACAACCTGTCGAAAAAAGCCCGCATACAGATCAACAACGCACTACAACAACTGGTTATGGCGATGCTGAAAAGTAACGGCATGAAAAGTTTCGGTGTATGCCACAGCTGTCGCTATAACGGACGTTCAGCCGATGGCGAGTACTACTGCAACCTGGTTCAGCAACGATTATCGGTGGATGATGTGCAGCGTATTTGCCGTGAGCATGAGGCCGCAGCCTAAGGCAAGCTGCCAACCGAAGATAAAGATTGCGATCATGAGGGGAGTGAAAATGATAAGGAGTGTGACCGCAATTCGCCATGTCGCCTTTGAAGACCTGGGTTTACTCGAACCCCTGCTTGAAGAACTTGGCTTTGAGATAAGTTATGTCAATGCCTGGGAACTGAACAGAAAAACTGCCGAGACGGCAGATCTGGTAGTATTTCTGGGTGGCCCCATCAGCGTAATGGATGAGGTCGACTATCCCTTCCTGTCTGATGAAATCGCTATTGCCAGAACCAGGATTGCCGCCGCCAAGCCGACCCTCGGCATCTGTCTTGGTGCACAGATTCTAGCCCGAGCAATCGGCGGCAGCGTTCACCCCGGTCCGGCGACAGAGATCGGCTGGGCGCCGCTCAATCTATCGGATGCGGGTCAGGCGTCCATACTCACCGAGTTAGGTGACACCCCGGTGCTGCACTGGCACGGTGAGGTGTGTAAGCTACCCGCTGATGTAGAGAGCCTTGCGCATACGCCCGACTGTGCAGTTCAGGCATTCATTCCGGGTGCCAATGCGTTGGCACTGCAGTTCCATATCGAGGCCGGCGCGTACGGCATCGAACCCTGGTTAATCGGCCATACGGGTGAAATCGCACAGAACCCTGGTGTCACTGTCGCAAAGCTACGCTCTGATACGCACCAGAACAGTGCTTCACTGAGGTCTGCTGCCAGTAAAACCTTTCAACGCTGGTTAGCAGAAGTCGGATTCAGTAAAGATTGGTGACGCGAAAAGCCCAAGAGTGTTTTTGTAGGGCTTTTAACGGTAATTTCCTGATTACCTTTAAACATCAGCACTCTTGCTGTATAGGCAGATTTCAGCAGTTTTATAGGCCATGACAACAGGATATTACTTAGCCCTGGAGGAGATACTTTTGTGATTTTCTCGTGACGGGCCGGTGAACTTTGCGATTGATAATCGGCACTAATCTAAAGATTGCATTGAGGGTTTACCGATGAAATTTTCCGTATACGGCATCCTGCTGGCATTGACAATAGTTATCTCAGGCTGTTCCCAGTCTATGACAGAACAAGGGAAGCAATCCAACGAGATGCTTCAAGGGCTCTCTGTGGCGACTTTTGCAGGTGGCTGTTTCTGGTGCATCGAAAACGGATTTGAGATGTTGCCTGGTGTCAAAGAGGCTATATCCGGTTACAGCGGAGGCGTGGAAAAAAATCCGACCTACCGGAAAGTTGCACTCGGAATGACCGGACATACCGAGGCGGTACAGGTCTATTACGACCCGGAGGTCATCAGTTATACAGGTTTGATACAGGGTCTGTGGCGAATGATGGATCCTACCGATTCCCGTGGTCAGTTCTACGACCGGGGCAGACAATATCGACCGGCCATCTTTTACCACAACAGTGAGCAGAAGCGGATTGCCGAAAAACAGCGCGCTGAATTGGATGCCTCCGGGCGCTACGAGGATCCGGTGACCATTGAGATTGTACCCTTTACAGAATTCTACCAAGCGGAAGAGAAACACCAGAATTACTATAAAAAGAACCCGGTCCGATACAACTTCTATACATTCAACTCCGGTCGTTATCAGTTCGTGGATGATGTCTGGGGAGAGGAGCGGCATGTGGACTACACCCAATATCGCGACAAACATATGGATGAAATTTGATCAGATTCCGAAACGCTGGGAGTTTATAAAAAATCCGAAAAG
This sequence comes from Candidatus Thiodiazotropha taylori, assembly GCA_019100305.1. Lineage (GTDB taxonomy): Bacteria > Pseudomonadota > Gammaproteobacteria > Chromatiales > Chromatiaceae > Thiodiazotropha. The sequence goes on from JAHRHW010000136.1 coordinate 8,339, forward strand.
GACCGGCATAGATTCTATTGATACAACTGGAGAGACACCTGAACGACATCCGCCTAGCATTGATCCTCACCGCCCAAAATTCGCTCCCAATCGCAATAAACAGGTGAATTTAAGAACTGTTAACCAGCCCTATACCCCTAGAAAATTAAAGACTTTTTGACGCCAGTCGCTACCCTGCTCACATAGGGGGATCTATTACTGTGACTGTTTCAATCGATTTGCGTCAGGTCGTCTACGCCCTGGCCGATGCTCTGGACCTGGTAGGGGTCGACGAAACCGCCCATGGCAAACGGGTGGGTTACATGGCATTCAAGTGCGCCGAGATGATGGGTATGGACAAGGAGGCTCGCGAGCGCCTGTTCCATATCGGCATGCTGCATGACTGTGGTGTCTCTTCCACAGAGGAACATACACATCTGGTTGAGGAGATGGTTTGGGAAGGTGCCGATGCCCACTCCGCGATCGGCGCTACCCTGCTCGAGAGCTTCTCCTATTTTCACGATTACGCACAGGTCGTGCGCTACCACCATACGCCTTGGGAGTCTCTGCTGCAAAGCGATGTGACGCCTGAAATCGCCCGCGACGCCAACCTGATCTTCATGGTCGACCGGGTCGATGCACTATCTGCCATCCACTATGGTAAGGATCTGCTTCAACAGACCGGGAATATCCGGAAGGAGATTCAGGAGTATGCCGGAAGCCTGTTCAGTCCGGATCTGGTCGATCTTTTTGTGCAGGTCTCAAACTCCGAGGCGTTTTGGATGATGCTGGAGCCTCCCCACCTGCAGCGCTTCCTCTTCGACATGGAGCGATTCACAACCCCGCAGCCGGTCTCATTTGAAAAACTGAAACAGCTGGCACGCATATTCGCCACCATCGTCGATGCCAAGAGCCACTTCACCTTCGAACACTCCGTTGGGGTATCACGCCTGGCACGCCACCTGGCCGAACGCTCGAGCTTGGCTTTCGATACCTGCGAGCGCATCGAAGTGGCCGGACTGCTCCACGATCTTGGCAAGCTGAGGGTGCCGGATCAGGTACTGGACAAACCGGGCCCGCTGGACACCGACGATAAGCTGCTGCTCCACCGGCACAGTTTTGAGACCTACCAGGTGTTGCGTGAGATCGAGGGGATCGAGGATATCGCCCTATGGGCCGCCTATCATCATGAAGCGCCGAACGGACAGGGATACCCATTTCGCCGAACCGGCGAGGAGTTGACCCGGGAGGCCAGAATCATCTCTGTGGCCGACGTCTTTCAGGCGCTCGCCCAGGATCGCCCCTATCGAGCAGCGATGGCACTGCCTAAAATACTTGAGGTGATCGGTGAAATGGCAGAATCGGGTCATCTGGATACCGATCTGGTGGAACTTGTGAAGGCTGAGCCGGAAGCCTGCTTGAAACTGGCCATTTCCATATAAAGAAATCACCCGGAGATTCGGATGCTGGTGTCGAGAGACAGACCTACTATATTGAGCACCTCAAACGACAAAGCCAGCTTCCCCAGACAGCCTCCAGCCGTTCACCATCCAGCATCGTCGACAATAATCATCTCAAATCGGTAGCCCTGGCCTGGCCGCCTCATGATGTGAAAAAGTGGTCAATGAAGGGGGTTTACAGCCACCTCAGCTGGATTTTAACCCATCACTGTCATATCATCGCAACGGGTAATCG
>JAHRHW010000137.1 GCA_019100305.1 Candidatus Thiodiazotropha taylori
GAGTCGAGCCTTCATAGACATCGATGAGGATCGCATTGGTCTTCGGGCCCTTCGGAGTCGGCATCAGTTCGATACCGGCGATTCGGCCAGTCGCCGGGGCATGCAGAGGCACCGAAAAGTTTCCGTCCGCTTTGGCAATCGGTTCACCCCGAACCACCTCCTGGCCTTTGACAACCAGAGGTATCGCCGGTTTACCGATATGCTGGTCCAGCGGCAACACCAGTTGCGGGGGGAAGGGAAGACGGCGGATCGGTTTATCCGCCGTATCCTTGTGATAGGGCGGATGGATGCCGTGTGTAAAGCCTTTCTGCCCAAACAGCAGGTTGAACAATCCCATAGTCTCTCTGATCTCGTTTAACCTTGAGTTCGCAATTGAACACGGTGTTGTGGGAAATCCATTATCGGGTTTGCCATAACAGGATCCATGCGCCGGATAGTAGTCACCAATTGCAGAATCGAGATTTAACAGGCGGAGCCGAAGCTCCGCACACTGTTAGCCTAATCGACCATGCTGGCTATGCCAGATGGCCGCCGTGGGTTTACTGAAATTTTGCTGCACGTTTGACAAACTTATCCAGGTCTTTTTCAGTAGAGTTCCAAGGTGTTCCAGGATGGATGCAGGCAGCCGTACACTTCTCGGCAGCCTTCACGATATCCTTGAACTGACCACCCTTGGGATCGGCGATAATCGCTTTCTTTTCGTCGTTGTAGGCGAAAATTTTCGGATTGATCTCGATACACTCATCACAGGCTGTACATTCCGGGGTTTCGATCCATACCGGTTCGTAGTCCTCTGCGGCCGCGCCGTTACTTCCCGCTGCAGCGGCAGAGCCATTGCTTCCATTGGCGGAGATGGAACCTGCCAGGGCGTTCGCGTTACCGCTTGCCGCCATGGAGAGCAGGGTGGAACTGAGGCGGTTGGCCATATCGACCTTGGCCTGATCGACCAGGGCATCCACATCCACTTTGTTCATCTCGCCGGCGATGCCCTTCAGCTGACGCCAGAATTGTCGGCGCTCTTCACAGGATTTGGCAATCTCCTGTGCACAGATGATACGCATAAGGCGGTTCTTGCTGTCCACTCCCCAGATGTAAGGGAATTTGCCTTCCCGGTCATCTTCATCCATCTCCAGGAACTCATTCATGGGGACCATGTCATCGTTCCAGGTCTCCGGAGGCGCCATGCGGAACTGCTTGCGGAAACGCCCTTCGGTGACGGCAAAATCGGCGAAGGTCATGGGTACTTCCAGTTTACACGCTTCACCCTTGTCATCCTGGTAGTCGATGGTATAGGTAGGCCAGTCATCCTCCAATGAAGGGTTGCCATCCAGATCGATACAATCCTCAATGGTCTCACCGGCATCCGGATCGTACTTCATCAATGGATAGGCTCTCGATTCCACAGCCATTTTCGACTGTCTGAATGCGATGTCGTCACCCACCCCATGTTCCGGAGGACAGACCGCATAGATGTTGAACAGTGCCGGACGTCGGCTGTTCAGGCCATCGATGTAACCTTCCAGCAGGTGAGTGGTGTTACTGATGGTGCCCTGCAGCACGTAGGTTGTCCGATGGGCGATACCGATCAGTGAGACCTCCTTACGAATCTCTTCCTTACCTTTCCAGGCTTTACCGTATGGACTCATATCCGCAACCTGGCCGATGTAGCCGGAGGTACAGGCCTGGCCACCGGTGTTGGAGTAGACCTGGGTGTCGAGTACCAGGACTTTCACCGGCATGCCGGAGGCGAGGGCACGGGAGAGGTTCTGGAAGCCGATGTCATACATCGCACCGTCACCACCGACCGATACCACTGGCGGACAGAGCAGCCACTCCTCTGCGCTGAACTGCTTCCAGTTGAACTGCTGGAAGAAGGCGCCGTGCTCGATCGCATTGTACTTGCCGGCCAGTTCCAGCTCCGCTTTACGAATGGTGGCGAAGCCGTTTGCCATCTTACGCATATGGCCTTCGAAAAGGCCCATGGCGACGGATGGGCTGTCCTGGAACAGGTGGCTGGCCCAAGGGAACGGGTAGGGGTTGAAGGGGTAGGTGGAGCCCCACACAGAGGTACAACCGGTGGCGTTGACAATACCCATCTCGGCGCGACCGTTGTTGGTTTCACCCTCGGTGTAACGCCATTTCAGGTCTCTCAGTTCATCCAGTAACTGGGTCACGGACTGGAGCCATTCGCGATCGATGACCGTCTTCTCGTGGTCGCTGTCCAGATTCTCACTCAGCCCGGAGAGGGTCAGATCACTCTCTTCACTGCCGGACATCGCTTCCGAGATCGCTTTCGAGCTGCTCAGATCCACACCTTCGGCCAGTTTCAGTCGGATGTGCTGTTCCAGTTGTTCGATCAGTTTGTCGATCTTCTCGATCTGCTGTTTGACCCGCGGCTGCATCAGGGCAGTAACGGTTGAGGTGAACAGATGGATGATGGTCTTTTCGCCACAACCCAGGCAGGCACCGTCGCCACAGGAGAGGGAGTTGTAGTTCTCCTTGTCCATCAGCAGGGTCTGCAGTGCGCCGATTTTTTCGTCCAGATCGTCGATGCGGTTGAAGGAGGGATCACTGGTTGGCAGATCCAGCCAGAAGTTCCAGTCGTCACGCATACGCGCAATGGCGGCTTCGTCCTGATGGGTGGCTATCAACGCATCGTCTTCACAGATGGTGACACACTCCATACAGCCCTTACAGGTGTATGGGTTGACGGTAATGGAGAAGAGGCCACCACTGTTTTTGCTCTTCTTCTCCATGTTGTTCCAGTAGGGCTTGGTCACGGAGAAGTCGAACTCACCCATCGCCTGCAGAAACAGACCGAACTCCTCTTCCAGAGTAGCCCGCGCATCCGCTTCGATCTCAGCGGCACCCATGGTCTCGAGTACGGCCTGATCCAGTACGGTGCGCACATTGGCCGCTTCGCCGGCCTCTTCGAGCAGTTCACGCAGACGTTTCTCCACGTTGCGGCTCTCTCTGCGCAGGTATTGGGTTGGACGGCCAGCGGTTTCGATGCGGTTGATCGCGGTGGCGAAAACATCGCTGACCTTGTTGACCAGGCCGGGGATCGCGCTGTCGGGACAGATGGTGTAGCAGTCGCCACAGGCGGTGCAGTTTTCCGCAACCCACTTCGGATAGTCGAAACGGATCTGGGTCATGTCGCGAAAGACACCGGTGGAGGCTGGAATCAGTGACAGAGCCTGGTAGGGGTCGGCCAGATTCTCATTACCCTTACCACTGGCGTAGAAGCTGCCGGTCTGTTCCCAGAAACGGTGCACATCGGAGATGCCGCCCTCGGCTTCCGGCAGCTGCTTGAGCATCACTGGCATACCGATCTCTTTCTTTACCGGCAACTGAGCGCTGCTGCCAATGGCTTTATTGGTGATCTCATGGATCTCATCGAAACCACGACGCACAACCCGCAGGTTGTCCTCAACTACCCGGCGACCCTTGCTGCCGAATTTGGCGACAAGTTGACTCTCGATGGCGCTGAACAGTTTCTTCTCGTCCAGACCCGCCATCTCCATCAGCGGAGAGCCGGCAAAGAAGGCACCCTGGAAGGCGTTACCCTGCATACGCAGTTGCAATTCAGCGTCGGAGGCTTCCTCTTTGGCGATCTTGAAACCGTCCACATAAAAGACATGGATCTCGTTGTCGATAATCTGCTGCTGCATCCAGCGGGGGAAGGATTCCCATACCTCATCCGCCGACCCCAGGTCCGACTGGATGATCAGAGTACCACCCTGTTTCAGACCGGCCAGTGGATTGGAGTGACCGAACACGTTTGCGTCCGGGCTCAAGACCACATCCACATAGTGATACTCACAGTTCAGCGGAATCGGTGTCGGTGCCGCAGAGAGGTAGTAGGTAGTGGGCTGACCCTTCTTCTCGGAACCATATTTCGGATTCGCTTTGATCTCGTAACCGAGCAGATCATAGAGCGTCATGACCAGGTTTTTACCGGTGGTGATGGCACCCCAGCCGCCTACCGAGTGCATTCTTACGGTAATCGAACCTTCCGGCATCAGATTCGGGTTTTCGGAACCGCGCAACGCCATTTCGCCGATGTTCGGATAGGCTTCGAGCAGTTTCTGGATATGGATCTCCTGCTTGGGAGTATCCGCATCGCGCACGAAATCGATACCCAGGTAGAAGAACTTACGCTGGCTGCCGTCAGGCAGCATATTCTCAATCGCAGCGATCAGGGACTCAGGCTGCAGGTCACGGGAACCCAGCCCATAGGCACCGGAGTAGAGGTGAGGGGCATCGGCAAAGCTGCTGTAGCACTCATACTTTGCATAGGGCAGTGCCAGTTTGCCCGCTTTAGCCTGTCCGTTTTCGATACATTTTGAGACCACAGAGCGGACTTCACGCATCAGTGGCAGGTCTTCCGCCAGGGGCTGGTCGGTACGTTCCAGCACGCAGACACCCTTTTTACCCTTCAGGATCTGACCCAGCTGGTCACCCGGGAAAGGGCGGAACATGGTGATATCGACCACGCCGATCTTCAGTTTGCGGGTCTTTTCCAGATAGTCGACCAGACCATGGGCCTGAACAATCATCGAACCCATGCCGACGATCAGGTAGTCGGCTTTCTCTGTGTTATAGGTTCCGATGCGGTTGTAACGACGCCCGGTGAGTTCATAGAACTCCTCCATTGCCTTGTCAGCAATTTCCGGGATGTGCTGGAAGAAATAGGGCCTCTGTGCAGCGGTGGTCTGCATGTAGGCATCCTGATTCTGCACTGAGCCTGAGAGCATGGGGTTGTCCACATCCCAGATGGCCGGTACCCGGCGACGGGTCTCACCGAACAGCAGCTTCTGTGCCGGGGTGGGGCATTCGATTTCATCATCCGGACGACCCAGATACTCAGCGATCAGCTCACGTTCAGGCACTTGCAGGGGTTCGATCAGATGGGTGGTCAGAAAGCCGTCCTGGGCAACAGCCGCCGGAGTCAGGGACAGCTCGGCGATCTTGCGGCCGATCAGGTTGAGGTCGGCAGCACCCTGGGCATTGTTGGCGAACACCTGGAAAAATCCGGTATCGTCGATGCAATGGAAATCGTCATGGCCGCAGTGTACGTTGAGTGAGGCCTTGGTGATTGCCCGACAGCCGATGTTCAGCACATAGGGGAGGCGTTTGCCCACTGCCGCATAGAGGGATTCATGCATGAATGCGATACCCTGGGCAGAGGAGAAGTTGGTGGAGCGCAAGCCTGTCATGGACATGCCGGCGGTAACCGCTGCAGCCGCGTGCTCCGACTCCGGTTCGATAAAGATCAGTGACCGATCGGAAATATTGACATGCCCTTTGGCGGTCTCTTCGGCCCAATATTCACCCATTTGGGTGGATGGGGTGATGGGATATGCACCAGCGGCGTCAGAGGCTTCCCTCTCACACATAATGACTGCCCCATTACCGTCCATTGCCATACGGATACCAGGGTATTTGAAGCTCTTCTCTTCTTTCTTACCGAACATGGAAACTTCTCTTTGCTAGGTTTGCAATTTACTTTCTGCCACTATATCGATGAGTGTCTATATAGAGCAAACAGAAAGCATAGGCTTAAGGTTTTACTGCCAACATCAGAAAGGCAGTGCTTCTTTACGTACTATGCGTTTGGCTTGCTGCCCTTTGATGACTCCAAGGGATTCATCAAGCCATACAATTGCCCCGGTCGGGCAACGCTCAGTAGCAATAGGGGAGGCTAAACTAATCTTGTTATAGTCGATTACAGCCAAATTGTCTTGAATACTAATCAATCCTTCCGGGGAGTCTTTGACGCATCTTTCACAGGCGGTGCAGGCGACTTCGCAATCGTTTTCTGCAGTGTCGCCATGCTCCAGATTCTTGCAGGCAACCCACAATCGATGGGCGGCGTCCTGAATTGAGAAGAGATCCTTGGGACAGATATCGACGCAATCGCCACACGCGGTACATTTTGCGTTGTCTACAATGGGCAATCCGTTGTGATCCATGGTGATCGCATCGAAGTCACACACATCCGCGCAATCGGCCAGACCGATACAGCCCCAGGTACAGCTTTTCGGGCCGCCGGAGACGACTGCGGCTGCACGGCAGCTCTCCAAACCTTCATAATGGGCGCGCATACGGGCGACATGATTGCCGCCGGCGCAGGCCAGACGGGCTACCCGCTTTACCACATCGCCGCTCTCAACGCCCAGGTAGTCGGCGATGTTCTCGATCGCCTCGGCGTTGCTGACGGTACATTGAGCGGGAGTGACCTCGCCGGAGATCAGTGCCTCGGCGAAGGGTCGGCACCCGGCACTGCCACAGGCACCACAATTGGTGGCGGGCAACATGCCTTCCAGATCATCGATTCGGGGGTCTTCAAATACCCAGAGTTTTTTGTTGGCGAAGACCAGCATGGAAGAGAGTAACAGGCCAAGAATGCCCATAAAAAGGATAGCGGTCGTGACGTTAAGTGCGATCTCAATATCCATTTCCAATACCCGATGTCATGCCTGTGAAACCTAACTGAAACCCTGAAGAAACCTTACATAGTTTAATGTTGGGGTTAGTATTGGTCTATGGAATGGGTTAAATAGAAAGTATTAATTTTTTTAAATACTCTAATAGCATTTAAAAAATTAATGATTACATAAAACCTCTGATTGGGTGACGCCAATCCCTACACTCAACTTTATACCCAAGGCATAGGATTTCAACCATGCTGGCCTATCAGAAAAAGTATCGGCGGGGTGGGCTGAATTTTAACCTGAAAAAAGTGGTGTTATAGCACCTGCAAGCTGTTTTTCAGTTAACCGCTCCGGTTGTTGGTCTGAGCGTGCTGGTGATTGAGTCAATGAGTTGCGCCGTTGACTCAAAAGGGCCACCATCCTGAGCCGTTTTCCAGTCTGCTGCGGCAACTGGCGATCTGTTGACGATAGCGTTTTGCATTACTCTCGACCCGGCGGGCGACCTTGGTCAGCCAGGGTTTCTTCTTGTAACTGCCTTTTGCGTATCCGCCGTGCCCCTCATGGTAGGCCAGGTACTGTCGGTACGGGTCCCATTTCGAGATGCCGAGTTTGCTGTGAGTGGTTTTCACATACCAGCCGATGAAATCCACCGCATCTTCGTAGTCATCCCGGTCTGCCCAGCGGTTACCCGTCTTCTCCCGGTACCAGTCCCAGGTGGAGTCTTTGACCTGGGCATAACCATAGGCGGAGGATTTACGAAACCAGGGGATGAACCAGAACAGCTTCTCCCTGGGCGGCTTGGCATCGTGCCTGAACCTGGACTCCTGATGGATGAATGCCAGTTGCAGATGAATGGGTACACCCCATTTTTCAAATGACGATTGGGAGGCTTCGTACCAGTCACTCTTCTCTTCAAAGATATGGCAGGCGTCAGCGGTGTTTTTCGGGGGCGAGCTCGAGCAGCTGTTAAGCAATAAGAGTGAAGCTGAAAAAGCTACGGTAAGTTTTTCTTTTTGCTTGAAAATAACTTGGTACCTCAAGTTCTGCCTGAGTTGCTGGCCTATCCTGCAGGACTGCCGGGTTCTTGTCACGTATAATAGCGCCGGTTTTGACCCTAGGCTGAGTGTAACGATCCCGTTATCGGGAATTTTTGTGCCGGCCTTAACAAGAAAAACACGATTTTAGAAAAACAACTTTCAGGAGCGATCTAATTATGAAGCTGATACTTTTAGGTGCGCCCGGCGCGGGCAAGGGCACGGTTGCCAAGGAATTGACCAAGCTGGACGGTTCAGTTCAGATTTCTACCGGTGACATCTTACGTGGTGCGGTCCAGGCCGGCACGGAACTGGGCAAACAGGCCGAAGCCTTCATGAAGGCCGGTGACCTGGTGCCCGATGATCTGATCATGGGCATCATGGAACAGCGCCTGCAGGAACCGGATTGTGAGAAGGGATTTCTGTTGGACGGTTTTCCCCGCACCATTCCTCAGGCTGAGGCACTGGGTGAACTGCTGACGAAGATCGGTGTGGATCTCGACTTCGCGGTGGAGATCGATGTGCCCAGGGAGGTGATCCTGGATCGCCTGACCACCCGCAGAACCTGCGAAGCGTGCGGTGCCATCTACAATGTCAAAAGCATGCCGACTAAGGTCGAGGGTGTCTGCGATAAATGCGGTGGCAATGTCGTTCAGCGGGATGACGAGACGGAAGAGGCGATCTCTAACCGCCTCGACGTCTATCAGGAAAAGACCGCACCGCTGGTCGGTTACTACAGCAATGAAGAGATGCTGTTGACCGTCAGCGCTACCTCCAGTGAGGCGGTAGTGAATGCTATTCAGGAGAGATTGAACGGCTGAACAGGCCCAGCTAAGCTGCCGGCGTAATCAGCCCGTTGCAACAGCCAATCCGCCCTCTGAGCGGGTTGGCTGTTTTAGCAGCGCTGATTGTGAATTCGAGCTATTATCTCCTGATTGCAACGAGGAGAGGTTTTTATGCCTGAGTTTGGTAATCCCTACATGCTCGAAGAGTATACCCTGGATGATCTGAAACAGAACCCGATTCTGGTCTGGACGATGCATGATACTGACAGCGGAGAGAGACAGTTTCTCACACCGCTCCTCAATAGCAGGAATCTCAGCCCTGAATTCAACCATGCCAAAATACTCCTCTCTGTGGTTGGTGAAGAGGTGTATGCCGAAGCCAGCTACAATGTGGAGGATTGTTCAATCTACTCAATACTGATCTGGGATGGAGCTAACACAGTCGAAGCAGAAGACTGCGAACTGGAAGCACCAATCACCTTACAGGCAGTCCCCGAGATTGATGGCGAAGCCAATGTGGTATTCGTGCTCAAATCGAAGCAGGACTACTATGCCTACCGGGGCGATACCGCTCGATAGTAAAAATTCCACACAACAACAGCATTCTTGTTCAGAAATTGTTATGCTTGGCGGATTAACAGGCCCTGGTCTGTCAACGCAAGGATAATGTAAAATTCGACGGATTGGATTTCTGATGTAAATTGGATGACGTCTGTTAGTACCATCGAGAAATAGCAATAGCTAAGCCATGATCAAGCTTTTTGGAATCTATATCTCTAAGGCCGTAGTACTGCTGGCCGTTGCGGAGGTACTGATATTTTTCTCCTCGATGCATGGCGCCATTCTGCTATTCCATCAAATAATCAACGAAACAATCTCCCACCTGGAGAGTAACATGCCAGTGATTTTCGCACTGGTGATGTTTTCTGCAATGACCGCCCTGGGCCTCTACCAGAAGGGGTCGATGGCAACCTCATCAGGTTTCCTGCTCCGGATTATCCTGGCCTTTCTGGTCGGTGGCGTGGCAATGCTGTTGTTATTGGTTGTCGCTCCGGTGTTCGTCGATCATGGCCAATCGGTGCTCAGTTACGGTTTGGCCCTGTCGCTGCTGGGTATTCTGGTGGCGCGGACGATTTTCGTTCGGGTGACTTCCGATAAGATTCTGAAGCGCCGCGTATTGGTTCTGGGGGTGGGAATCAATGCGGATCGCATCGAGGAGTCGGTTAGAAACAAAGATACGCTGGGTATTGTGGTAGTGGCCTATGTCAATCTCGGTGACAGGATTGAACTGATCGACAAGGACCGACAGATCGTCAAGGATCAATCACTGCTGGAGATATCCAACCGTCTGGCGGTGGATGAGATTGTGGTGGCGGTGGATGATCGACGCAAGAAACTGCCAAACCACGAGTTACTTGAGTGCAAGATCAAGGGAGTCAGGATACTCGATCTGCTGACCTTCTTTGAAAAAGAGCTCTCGATCATCAATATCGATCTGCTCTACCCCAGCTGGATGCTCTACACCGACGGCTACCGTCAGAGGGCCTTGAACCGGGCGATCAAAAAAGCCTTCGATATGTCAGTGGGCATCATTATTTTTGTGTTTGCCGCACCACTGATGGTTCTGGTCACCATCGCCAGTCTGATCGAATCAGCGGGCCGGGATCCGATTCTCTACAGTCAGGTTCGTGTCGGCAAGAACGGCAAGTTGTTCAAAGTCTATAAA
>JAHRHW010000138.1 GCA_019100305.1 Candidatus Thiodiazotropha taylori
CTCGGAAAATGCCCGAAAAATATCCTACCTGTCTACGTCAACCGGCAGCATGACCGACTGATAAGAGGAACGCTCACGATGAAACTGATTCTACCGATGTCCTTAATGGTTCTGCTCTCGCTGATCGGCTGTGCCAATAAGCCGCCCAAAGACCTTTCAGAAGGCCGCACCATGCGAGAGGTTCTGAATCAACATATCGGGGGCGGGGGTACGTTAAGCGGCCCTATTCGCCGTCTCGGGAGACCTGACGCCAATAGTATGTCTGGTTATACCCGAACAGCAGTGAACGAAACACGCAATCTATTTCCTCGATTACCGAATCCAGACCTCTGTTTCTATGTCTATCCGCATCTCTCTCAAGAGGGCCTGCCGGTACCCGGATATTCCAGCTGTATCCCGATGTACGAAACCACACACTACGCATTACCTGGTGAGATCGGTACACAGCCACTGCTCTCTCGGCCTGCCGAGGATGCACGGTATCAAGACAAGCAGGATGCGGAGCAATCACTACTCGACTACTGAGTCAAGGAGCTAACAATGTCAAAAGGCACAGTCAACAAAGTCATACTGATCGGCTATTTAGGTCGTGATCCAGAAATCAGATACATGCCGAACGGCAATCTGGTCGCCAAAGTGTCATTGGCTACTACTGAGTCCTGGAAAGATAAAGAGAGCGGTGAACCACGAGAACGAACAGAATGGCATCGATTGGTCTTTTTCAACCAACTGGCCGAGATTGCGGCTAAATACCCCAAAAAGGGTTCTCAGCTCTATGTCGAGGGGAGTAATCGTACACGGGTCTATGAAAAAGACGGTGAGGATCGATACATCACGGAGATTATCTGTAGCGAAATGCAGATGTTGGGCAAGAATCCTCAATCTCTATCGCCAAATAGCCTTACTGCTAACGGTATCAGTGATTCGGAACTGACTCACTATGAATCCCTTGCCGAAGTGAGTGGCCAGAGCGTCCTGCCGTCTGAATAGCTCGTTATGCTGTCTTGGTGGTGTTAGAGGCCGATTTCTCTAATCCATTAGACCAATACAAACCAAATAACGCAGAAGACAGCTAAACCACCGAGGTATATTGTGAGTAATTTATTGTATAAAACTACCGGTCAGGCGCAGGATGCTCAAAACGAGCGTGGCGAAGAATTTGCATCCATTCGTGGTAAATCGATTGAGGGTGGATTTACGCTTCTCAAACGATTGATTGGTCTATACCCACTCAAAGGTGATATTCCGCTTGAAACGCGAGACAGTGACCTCCTGCTCAAGAAACGCGCCTCAAGGACATTACCGTCCAAATCGTTTCTTTCCTTTGTCCCGTTTCATTGGTACGACCCAGAGTATAAACAGTTTGTCTGTGCGGATCGCCGGCGTCGTGGCCTTGTTTTTGAGTTGATTCCAGCGGACGTAGAAGGCAGGAACGATGAGGTCATTGATGAAATGGCCGATAAGCTGACAACGGCACTCCAAGCCTTACCCGGCAAAGAACCCGCCTGGATGCTTCAGGTCTACATGCAAGATGAGCCTGTTGCCGCACAAGTCCATCGACTTCGATCCTATATGTTCGAACACTCGCCTACCAATCGAAAAGTCTTTAATGACGAATTACATGATACCAAATTGCATCCATACTCTGAGGCTTGGTTAAAGATCATGGATGAGCATCTCAAGCTGACGTCACGGCAACAAGGAATCTTTCGTGACGATATGGTCGGTGGTACGGCCTGGCGTGCCCGGGCAAGAACGGTCAGATGCGTGCTCACGAAAGCACCAGGCTCCAGGGTTGATCCGGATGAGCTGAATGGTGTACTCGAACGGTTTCGTCAGACGTTAGTCGAAGGAGGGGTCAAGATCCATCTGTTAGATGGTGAGTCCCTCAGGGACTGGTTATTACCCTGGTATACCGGCGATGGATTCGATGCCTATCAATGGATCGAGAAAAACCCTTACCCAAAGGAAGAAGAAGCGGCTGGTGAATTACCCCCTGAATGGGATTTGGGTGAGGCCTGCATCAGAGGCCGCCTCAGCTTAGCGGATGAGTCTAATTTTTGCTGGCGACATGGGGATCGGTTTAATCGGTTTGTCACCTTACAGCCGCTACGGCACAAACCGAGAGCAGGCGTATGGACACGTGAAACCACTGGAGGACAGTCATCCCCCTTTGATCGATTGCCAGATGGCTCGATTCTGGCTATCACAATCACTTTTGATGCGCAAGATCTGATCGATGAGCGGATCTCTAAACTGTTAACGGTCTCAATCGGTGATGGTGCCGATGCCTCATTGACTGCCGAAGAGTGCAAATTATCACAAAGTTGGATAGCGAAAGGCCATCGGATGATCTCCGTTTGTTCTGGCGTCTATTTATCCGCCGATAGCGTTGAGGGCTTGGATCTCAATACAAATAAGGTTGTTGCGGCGTGTTCCTCTGCAGGGTTTGATGCCATCGAACCCGGTGATGACCTTCTCTCGATTGATACCTACGTGAGAATGCTACCGTTTTCTTGGAATCCGAAAGTAGACCGTAAGTTCACTCGAAGAGGTCGGTTACAATGGGATTCCCATTTATCCCGTATCGTGCCATTCCTCGGTCGCGGTACTGGGACAGGTCACCCGGGTATTTTTGCGTTTAACCGTATTGGCGTTCCTCTGACATTTGATCCACTCAACAGTCAGGATCGATCTAAGAATGCTCATATGTTAGTGCTTGGTCCGACTGGATCCGGAAAAACAGCCACGCTTGTCTCCATGCTGATGCATACCATGGCTGTGCACCGTCCCAGGCTTTTTCTTATTACAGCATTACCTACCTTTGGACTATTGGGTGCATGGTTTGAGCGCCATGGTTTTAGTGTTTTACACAAACACATCAAAAAATCCGAAGATATCTCATTACCGCCCTTTGCTGACATCACAGAACTTGCCAAAGACGATGAAATTGACCAAGCAAACGAGCAGAGTGAGCGCGATATTTTAGGCGAAGCCGTGCTGGCTGCAAAACTGATGATCACAGGCGGTCGAAAACAAGACGAAGAGGCGTTGAAACAAGAAGATATCACGATGATCGGTAGTGCAATTATCAAGGCGGGTAAAAAAGCAGCTGCTGAGCACCGTCAAGCACTAACGGAAGATGTGGTTCAAGCATTTCGTGATTTATCACAGGGTGAAGGTAACTATACCCATAATCAACGCGAAAAAATGCTTGGAATGGCTGTTGCCATGGAAAAGTATACGCAGCACTGGGATGGTCAACTCTTCAATCGACCCGGCGAAAACTGGCCCGATGTTGACGTTACCATCGTAGAATTGGGTATGCTCGCGCGGACTGGCTACGAATCACAACTCGCGTTGGCGATGACCGGGTTGATGGGCCGTATCAATGACCGGGTTGAGCATAATCAATACTCGGGCCGTCCTAATATTACATTGATCGATGAGGCCCACTTACTTATCCAGAATCCTCTGGTCGGTCCCTACATTAATAAAATCTCGGCTATGTGGCGGACATTTGGTGGTTGGCTGTGGATCGCCACACAAAACCTACGCCAGATCCCAGAGACATCAAAACAGTTGTTGAACCAACCCGAATGGTGGCTGGCACTCTCATCCGACCAGGATGAAGTGGATGAAATCAGTAAATTTAAGGATCTATCACCAGAAGAGAAAACGCTGCTGAAACAGGCCAGAAAAGAACCCGGTAAATACGTTGAAGGCGTGGTGATGTCCAAAAAACTGCTATCGCTCTTCCGTAACGTGCCACCGACACTGTCGCTTGCGATTGCTCAAACCGAGCAAAATGAAAAACAACAGCGGCATCAAATCATGAAAGATATGGGGCTTTCAGAGGAGTTGGATGCCGCCATAGAAATTGCGAAACGTATTGAAGCAGGTAGAAGGGAATTCAGACTATGAAGGTCGTTATTTATTCAATGCTTTTAACACTGCTGCTTTGCTCATCGGTTTATGCAGAAGGCAACACGATTAAAGCGCATGTGTTTGTGATGGATAGAGATCAGCAATATGCGCTGGCGGGTAAAACTCAAGCAGAGGAAAGATTTGATGTAGTCTGGCACTACTGGAGCGATGTTGATCTGATCGAAGATGAAATGGGTAAAGCGCTACCCACCGATCAGAAAAAAGCACTCATGGTATTGAAACAGCGTATCGCTTCCATGACGGATCAAGATAAGGCGATATTGGCTAAGTCATGGCGTGGTCGACATATGGCCAGTGATCTTGGCATTAGCCTTGGAAATATGCCTGCCGTATGGGCGGATGGGCGCGTCTTTACTCATGTAGAGGATCTGCGCCATGTCTTCTCAGGAATCAAATAAGGACGATCAAGCATCAAAGGGTACAACAGATGACATTGAGTGCATATGGTGCGGGATTTCGCGTCGGTTATTTCCTAATCTGGATATTCAATGGGCTGTTGTGGACAAAAACAAGCGAGTTGGCATATGCACCGAGTGCTGGAATGTCCTTCCTGAGGAAGACAAACAACTCAAGCCAGTTACCCATGTAGATGAGAAGGGAGTCGTTGAATGAAATCCAAATTAGTGAACTGTTTCATGATACTTGTACTGATCCTGTCTACACCGGCCAAATCCGATGAATTTGGACTTGACGATCTT
Organism: Candidatus Thiodiazotropha taylori; assembly: GCA_019100305.1. Taxonomy (GTDB): domain Bacteria; phylum Pseudomonadota; class Gammaproteobacteria; order Chromatiales; family Chromatiaceae; genus Thiodiazotropha. The sequence goes on from JAHRHW010000138.1 coordinate 4,647, forward strand.
GTTCAGGGTTTTGCAGCAGATGAGTGTCTTGATTACTGCATCGTCGGTGTTTGCTTTTGGTTGGTTGGGATCTGCCCATTCTGCGAGATTGAAACGACGGCAAAAATACAGCATCGTTTACCCGATCTCGTCGTCAGCGCCTATAAACTGCCGGGTGAAAACCCCTGGACCGAGGCAAGAAATGTGTATGGAGAATTTGCCCTGGATGCGCTGAGAGATATTCAAGGTGATCACGCAGACGGCTCAGCGACTGTTTATTCAACCATGTACCACGACAGTGAAGAAAAATCGTCAGTTGCCTTTAATGAAGTACAGATTGTCGGTAATCCAGTGGCTTACGTGAGTGAGTCTACGGACTATCTGTGTGACACGGAATCCGATCCCATTCCCTATTTTATGTCAGAAGTCGATGCTGCAGCTTGGAGGAACCCATATTCTGAGGGTCATCATCCAGAAACCTACATACCAGGTATGCGTGAAATCTGGCCTATGGGCGGTAGTGTATTCCCGAGAGTTGGGTATCTGAAATCATATGATCCGCCAAAAGCGGCAGCCGTCATGGCTCAAAGAGCCATTGATATCACGTTGCAAACTTGGCAACTACCCCATCTTTATATTCCATTCGGGTACGGCAAGATCAATCCAGATCTTGATAATGTTGTCAGCGATCCATCAAGCACAGACGCAGGTCCCGATGGAGTGGAATGCGCGGGTACTGATTCCGAGACCGGTTTGTGGTCTTTGAATGTTGATTCCGTCACGCCTGAATTCATCGACTATATGAACTCACTTGTTCAAACAGGCGGAGAAGGGGCGGGGAGTGAAGAACTTACACGCATGCGTGGTGATCCCTGTGCAGACAATCAAGCCGATTGTAGTTCAAGTGGAGGATTTTGGGACGGGCTTTCCTGTCAATTACGGCAATACGTTTATTGGCTGGAACCCGGCTTAGAAAGAGAAAGAGCTTGGCAAATGATCTCACCTGTTCAACAAAATCACTGTGAGTCTTTCATCGAAGTACCTGATGACTGGTCGGATGATAAACAGACCGATGAATATACCTTTGGCTGGCAATACTGGCGTAAATACAAATGCTGTGTACCCACAGCCGGTATTTTCTTGGGGTCTGTCGAGTTTTCACCCATTTGTGTTATTGGATCGAACGATTACTAGCATCAACATTAATGTAGGGACATCCAGATGAATAAGTACTTTTACCTCGTTGTTACACTTTGCATGCTTTCTCCCATCGATGCAGTCCGTGCGGATATGCCGCCACCGGGTGAAAGTGAGCTCTTTTATGAAATCGGCGGTGGCCTTAATATACCCACGGATCTTGGTGGCAGAGATTATGTTCCCTTTAGCGCAGATATCAGTGCATCCTTGTTTGGTGCCTGCGGACAATTTGATCCTCATTATTCTGTTCAGCAAATGATCAATGATTTCTCAGATGCCTTCACACAACTAGGCAGTTATTTTACTGCGATGCTCGGTGGATTGCCGGGTTATATATTCTGCCGATCGAATCCATTGGCTTGTCAGCTACAAGAAAACATTACAGCACGTATGGAAGGTTTTTATAAAACGGGCATGGACTTTTGCCAAGAGTTTCAATCAAGCGTTGCATCGGATACAGACCAAACAAGAGGATGGTTAAAATCGATACAAGCCGAGGAATGGGAAGATAACGCAGGAGACGATGAAAACCCGGAAGAAACCAGTCGGGAAGTGAGTCAAGTTGACGGATCATCGGGTGTCACCTGGATTGGGGGTGTACGTGCCGGTGGCCATGGTCAACCCCCCTTACGGGTCGTTGCGGATACGGTTAAAGCGGGCTACAACTTACAGTTTGGTCGGAATGTTTTGAACAGTTCAGTACTTGACCTTTCCGATGCTGATGCCGCCAATAATCCGATCGCCCGATATTGGCGCACTCCTGAAGAGGCCGCTAAGTGGACGACTGAGGTAATCGGCGAGATACGTCCTGATATCGATGAGAGTGCGTCAGGTATATCACCCGTAGGCACCCACTCAACAGATACGAGAGATTCCGATGGTGATCAAGGCGAAGGAGGCGAGGATGTTGTTGTGACTCAAGAGTTTCTTTCTGCAGACAATAACTCACCGGCACTTGGGTTGTTACCTAAGGTCCACATTGAAGAACAACCCATCAGGGACTTAATTGAGGAGTACATCAATACGGGTATTATACCTTCTAACGATGACCTTCAATCAATATCAGGTACTAGCTCTACCGCCGTTCTGACTCCGGAACTGCTGAGAGCACTTCGAGCCTCACCAATGAGGGATGTCCTTGGGGCTCGCTTAGCGAGAGAAATAGCGATCGCTAACGTTGCACAGATGGCGATGGCTGCCAGGCGAGCATTGATTGCTGGATACAGTGAACCCAATATCTCATCCTATGAACCAGCACGTCAGCAACTCGCTTATCGTCAGGAACTCATGGACAAAGAGATTCAAATGTTACTCACTGAGAAAGATGTCAGTCGTATGTTGGTCTCAGATACAGCCCTAACCCTGTTACGCAATTTCAGATCACGGCGGCAATCCGGACCCGGTGAAAGTAGCAACTCAGGACCGTTTATGCAGGGCGGTTCAGTCACTCAGTGAGTATGTATTTGCCTGTCAGCAACTTGAATGAGGGGTAACCTATGGAAGCCGGTAGTGTATTTGGCTCTTATACCTTCCTATTCGGATGGTACATCTTCGATATGCTTGTGGGTGTACTCCAAGCTACCGCCTTGTGGTTGGTGCCGTTCTTTGTGGTCTTTTTTGAATCGACAATAGGCCAAGCAGGGGCAGGTAGTTATCGAGGATTTCATGAGCGGTCGCTTGGTACGATGGAAATCGGCGTCTATGTTAAAGCGGTCGTCATCGCCTTTTCGTTATTACCTCTTGTTTCTGTGAATTCATCCTCATTCACCTATTCGGATGAGACAAGCACCTATACGCCAGGCAATACCAACACCACCTTTGATAACACACTCACAGCACTGCCCCCTCAAGTACAGGTCCCCTTACTCTGGTACACAGTAAGCTCATTGGCGGGGGGTATCAATGCCGCCATCGAGGCTATTCTTCCAGATCAGGAAGATATACGGAGCTTAATGCACAGCATGGGTCAACTATCGATCCATCACCCTGCGCTACAAGCGGAAGTGAGGCGATTCAACCGAGATTGCTATCAACCTTCGATATCCGCCATTCGATCATTCAATTTAGGCGGTGATTCAAGTGCCCAAGCGCCCGTTCAAATGGTCACAGACTTCAATACAGCACAGAATGTCTATGAGGGTGAGATCTACGGCGATCTAAGTTACATCGGGGCGCGGCAGATGCTCACTACACGCGGGTTATATCGATTATGTAACAGCCCAGCAGATTGCCCTCATCAAGATGCAATAGGACCCTATTCGCCGGTTTCTGGCTGGGAGACGATCTACGATTTCTCATCGCCGGCCAGGTCAGGACCGAGTTGTGCTGACTGGTGGTCGAGTCCAGCGAGAGGTTTAAAGCAAAAACTGGTTACGTACATGGAAACGGAGCGTTCGGACATAACAGACTCGATTGCGGATAGTTTTACGGCCTGGGGCGCCAGTATCGGTGTGGTGAATGCCGAAGATCGGGGTGACGCAATTGTCCAACGTGCCTTATCAAATACCGGTAGTCTGATCTATGGCAGCAACTCGGCTGAAGGCCATAACTCTGTTACAAACGTCAAAGATTTTATCGATTGGGTGGCGGGGACATTTTCCGCCGTAACAGGCAACGGCATTCTGTCTCTGCTCAACGGGATCATTGTGGACAGTCTTCCGCTATTGCAAGGCTATTTGGTTCTTATTATTGCAGCTTTGTTGCCTTTGGTGATGCTGGTGACACTCTACAGTCCAAAGCCTGTGATAGCTCTAGCATTCTTTTTTATGGCAATCCTACTGTGGCCGGGTATGTGGGCGATTGCTCGATGGATTGACAATGTGTTGTTGGAGTCGATATTTGATGGCTATTCGATCCTGGGGATGCAGCTCAATGCGCCAGCAGCGATTCTATCCATCATTGCGATGCTAGGGTATATAGGTATTCCGGTGATTTTTAGCAAACTATTAGTGACTGCAGGAGTAGAGGCAGGAAGAATAGCTCAAGATTCTGTAGGGAATATTCAACAAAGCACTCAAGGATCCGTTAATCAAGGTGCAAGTGCTGCAGGAGGGGCAGTGAACAAAGCCATCAAAAAGAGGAAGTGATGATGGCTATGTTAATCGTCAAGAGTGCTCACAGATGGATTTACTGGAGTGTTACAGGGATTACCGAACTCATCGTAATAAACGCCTGTAAGTCGATCCTTCCGAACAGGCCCTCCAGAATTGGTAGTGTACCCATCTTCTTGGGATTTGCTTGCGCTAGCAGCGCCAGACAAGAGTCCATCGATGACATCCAGAAGCACAACCCCAACCGCCCAGAAAAAGCGCCGGGTTTTTACCCACGCTGGCGTCTGCCGGAAGGCATTGAGTTCGGCCAACAGTCTAGCAAGTTTCGTTGGTCTTTTTTCGTGGGTTGCGGTGTAGGTCTTCATGTCTGGAATCCCTGTGTGTTAAAGTCAGTCCCTTACAAGGATAAGTATATGATCGGCAGAGGATTGTTTCAACAATCATTCCCTGACTTTTCAGGTCTTTTATACCCAATCCATAGTTGTTTATTTTTCGAATATTTGATTAATGTCTCGTTACTCAATCGCTTAACATCATTCAGTTTTTAGATAAGGCGTTTAATTATAGCTGACAAGGAGCGTTACTATGAATTTGTTACTTTCTAAATCACTACCCTTGGCTCTTTTGTTTTCCTTGTTTGTTGGCTGCGGGGGAGGGGGTGGACAATCTGATTCTTCATCAAATAATGAGGATTCGGATGCAGATGACATTGATCTCGATATCACTACATTCGAGTATATGGGTAACGAGTCACCTGCCGTTGTGACCAGTTCGAATCTTGTTCAATTGGCATATGCTGTAGCACAGACCGTCAAAAATCTTGGATTGTATGATGTCATTCTTCAAACTGAAATGCTGAGAACAACCCGTCCATTTCCGTCAGATGCTACCAGCTCACTATCCTTAACGAGCGACCCACACTGTGTCCCTACTGGATCATCGACCTCTGAACACAATGTGTCAGGCACGATCAGTAAATATTCATTTACCGATTGTGGCACCAACGGGAGAGATCGTAATGGCACCTACTATGTGTCTGGCTTTAATACGATTGTCCATGAAGATTCCCTGGCTGGTCCATTTGTGAGCATTCTTGATGGTGAAGTG
>JAHRHW010000139.1 GCA_019100305.1 Candidatus Thiodiazotropha taylori
GATATCGTTCTGCTCGATCTTCAGGAGCAAAGGCCTAACTATGAAGATGTGGTGACCTCGATTGTAACGGATCTCTCTACACCAAGGCAGATTTTCAATGCACTTCACGCGGTGAATCGAAAAGTCGATTTTCCGTCAGGCATCATCAACATCAGCGAAGCTAAAAAGGAGCACTTTAAAAAACTCAATGTGCTGATAGCGGAAGACTCCCGTGTTAACCGAATGATTCTGGAAGAGATGTTGAAAGCTCATCACATGAATGTGGTCTCCGCCGAGGATGGGGATGAAGCGCTGGATTTGTTTGAGCACCATGACTTTGATCTGGCCATCGTAGACATGCAGATGCCGAATGTCGGTGGGTTGGATGTGATCAGGGAATACAATGCCATTAACGGCTTATTCCATAAGATTCCATTCATTGTGCTTACCGCCAACGTGACGACAAACGCGCGTAAAGAGTGTGAACGTGCGGGTGCTGCAGCGTATATGAAGAAGCCTGTTGACGAAGCTGAGTTGCTGAAAGTGATCTACCAATACACAGGAGCTGAAGCCGACAAGTTTGCTGATAAGCTCTTCACTTCGATCGTTGGCAGTGACAGCCGAAATATCGATGGGTCTGACGATGGAGTCTTGAATGATCAGGTCCTTGATAAGTTAAAGCGCCTTGGATCAAAAGAGGGTGTGTTCGAAGCATTCATCCACAGCTATCTAAGTGACCTGAATACGTCACTGGAACTGATACAGCAAGCGATTGACGCTAACGACTATAATCGCTATCACGATGAGTCTCACGCAATCAAGGGAGCTTCAGCAAACATCGGCGCAAACGAAGTCTTCACTATCGCCAAAAAAACCAATGACGATTCCAAAAAGGAGTTTGATCAATTCGGAACAGAGCGCTATCAGGAGCTGATAAATGCCACCTCGAGAGTGGAGAGGGCTCTCAGAGAAGTTCTGCTCAGACACAATTCCTCAGATGCCGAGAGCATTCTAAAGCAGTAATTTATCGCACATCGATTATTCGGTAGAATGGCCCGTTTTTCGCCCCTTCCTGAGGGGGAAATCTCCGGTTGGCTAGAAAATTAGCTGCAAAGTTAGGAATTTATCGCTATGGCTGATAGCAATTTATCCAATGAAATCAACAAGAGACGTACGTTTGCTATCATATCGCACCCGGATGCTGGTAAGACCACGTTAACTGAAAAACTGCTGCTTTTCGGCGGTGCCATTCAGATGGCTGGCACGGTAAAAGGGCGCAAGGCAGCCCGCCATGCCACCTCCGACTGGATGGAGATGGAGAAAGAGCGTGGAATCTCGGTCACCTCATCGGTTATGCAGTTTCCCTTCGGTGAAGAGATTGTCAATCTGCTCGATACCCCAGGCCATGAGGACTTCTCAGAGGACACCTATCGTACCCTGACAGCGGTGGATTCCGCTCTGATGGTGATCGACGTGGCGAAAGGCGTCGAAGAACGGACCATCAAGCTGATGGAGGTCTGCCGACTGCGCGACACGCCGATTCTGACCTTTGTCAACAAACTCGATCGTGAGGGACGCGATCCTCTGGAGATACTCGACGAGATCGAGGAGGTACTTAAGATCAAGTGCGCCCCGGTCTCCTGGCCGATCGGGATGGGAAAACGTCTGAAGGGGGTCTATGACCTGCGTACGGATACGACTCACCTGTTCAGTGCCACACACGGGGGCAAGATTCAGGTTGGTGAGGTGATTCAGGGTATCGACAGTCCCAAGCTGGATGAGCTGATCGGTCACCAGGCTGAGGAGCTGCGCGAAGAGATCGAACTGGTGCGCGGGGCAAGCCATGAACTCGATTTGGAAGCCTATGCCAAGGGTGAGCTGACACCGGTGTTTTTTGGTTCGGCAATCAACAACTTCGGGGTCAGAGAGCTGCTTGAGGCCTTTGTCGAGTATGCCCCGGGCCCCTTGTCCCGTAATACTCAACAGCGTCTGGTGGAGCCGGCGGAGAAAAAATTCAGCGGTTTTGTGTTTAAGATCCAGGCCAATATGGACCCTCAACACCGCGACAGAGTCGCCTTTCTGCGGGTCTGTTCAGGCTCTTACCGCAAAGGCATGAAGATGCGTCATGTAAGGCTCGGCAAGACCGTGCAGATCAGCAATGCGATCACCTTTCAGGCCGATGAGCGACGCCATGTGGAGGAGGCCTGGCCGGGCGATATCATCGGCCTGCACAACCATGGGACCATCCAGATCGGCGATACCTTCACCGAAGGTGAAGAGCTGAAATATGAAGGTATTCCCTACTTCGCTCCGGAACTCTTTCGCCGGGTGGTACTGAAGGATCCGCTCAAACAGAAGGCCCTGCTGAAAGGGGTATTGCAACTCTGTGAGGAGGGGGCAACCCAGGTTTTCCGTCCGCTGAAAAACAACGACCTGATCCTTGGCGCGGTCGGTGTGCTGCAGTTTGATGTGGCCGTTGAACGGCTCAAACACGAGTACAAGGTCGAAGCGATCGTCGAGGCGGTCAATGTGGCCACGACCCGATGGATCGAGTGTGACGACGAGAAGATGCTCGAACAGTTCAAGCAGAAGAACCACGACAACCTGGCGTTGGATGGGGATGAGCAACTGGTCTATCTGGCGCCCACCCGGGTCAATCTGGATTTGGCCACAGAGCGCTGGCCCGAGGTGAGATTCATGTCCACCCGGGAGCTTTGATTTCTGAAGATTGAAAAGTCCGCGAATGAACGGGAATAAACACAAATGGTTTTGCTCTCCTCAGGTTGCTCAACATGTTGCCTCTTGGTTTTCCGGAAATCATTCAGCTTTCACGATGAATAGGGCTGGCGAGCAAGACCATGAGGATGAATTCGGGCTGCGCCGCAGCCGCTGACTGTTGACGCTATTTGCGTTTATTCGCAGATTGAAAACCCCGAATCAAATCGTGGGTTAGATGCATTGAAAATCGATTCGACTACACCATACTTATAGTATAGGGCACGTATTTCTTGTCCCTGAGAGAGGAGGTAGTCAATGTTTCTAATGCAGAAAAACAGTGAAAGATTGGTTGAAGTGCTTAGCCTGACTGACCTGTTCAACCCTAATCACAGTGAAATCGTCGGACGCTTTCATGCCGGTGAAGAGATGCAGGATGCGGAGAAATTTATAAAAGCACAGATGCAGTTTCCATCTGGGGAGCCTCTGCCTCAGTGTTGGCTGGATTCGGGCTACCGGCACCATTAGAGGGAGTGATCTGAAGTTTCAGGCCGGGTCGATACTCCTGGTATCGGATAACGCTGGGGTTATCTGAGGGAGTGTGTTTGCCCAAGCCGGCCTGAAAATGACGCCCCATCCCTGTGCGGAGTCCTGCATGATCTCATTCAACCGGCTCATCTTGGTGCGCGCAGTCAACAGACTGGTGCGGGCTTGTGTGCCAAGATACGCTGCATCCATCATCAGTTGACGCTTGGACGATAACCCCTCATTCTGGGAATCCCTAACGCTTTGATCTGACTGCAACACTATCCACTAAGATGGGTGACTGTTTGGCGGTCTCCTGCCTCGCGGGGTGTGAAAGCTGTCGATTCGCCCGCCAGGTCGATCAAGCCGTCCGGGAGTGGTTCGGACAGAGTGGGACTGTTTTTTGCTTGGGTGTTATGCAATAGAGAAATAACAACACGGAGCGATCTGATGCTTGATAAAACATTGACCGTCATTCTTGCGGGAGGCCATGGCTCCCGTCTGAAGCCGCTGACAATGGAGAGAACCAAACCGGCAGTACCATTCGGCGGTCAGTACCGGATCATCGATTTTACCCTGGTGAATTGTCTCCATTCAGGTCTCAGGCGGGTGCTTGTATTGACCCAATACAAATCCCACTCACTGCAGAAACACCTCAGAGATGGGTGGTCACTGTTCAATCCGGAGCTGGGCGAATACATCACGGCGGTTCCGCCGCAGATGAGAACCGGTGGCAGTTGGTATGATGGAACGGCAGATGCGGTCTATCAGAATCTCTACATGTTGAAGCGAAGTGGTGCGGAGCGGGTGCTGATCCTCTCCGGGGACCATATCTACCGCATGGACTATGCGCCGCTGTTGGCGTTTCATGAAGAACACAGTTCCGGCGTGACGTTGGCAAGTATGGAGGTGCCCCTCAGCGAGGCGGGCCAGTTCGGTGTGATGGAGGTGGATGAGCAGGGTCGGGTGACCTCTTTCGAAGAAAAACCGGAAAAACCAAAACCCTGTCAGCCAGGAGGTGAAAATGCATTGGTCTCAATGGGCATCTATGTGTTCTCCCTGGATCGTCTGATTTCGATCCTTGAGGAGGATCATCAGCGGTCCGAGTCCGGGCACGATTTCGGATATGATGTTCTGCCGAAACTGTTCGCCGAGAATGGGGTTTATGCCTATCGTTTTGGTGGCGAGGCGGGGCGCGTCAGTCGCGATCGCTATTGGCGCGATGTGGGTACCCTGGACAGTTACTATGAGGCGAATATGCAACTGCTCGACCCTCAACCTGCACTGAATCTCTATCAGCCTGAGTGGCCGATCCGAACCCACCATTCACAATATCCTCCGGCACGTACGGTACCCGGAATATCCGGCAGCGAAGGAATTTTCATCAATTCGATCGTTGCCAACGGGGTATTGATCGTCGGTGGGAGTGTGCAGCACTCGATTCTGTTTCCCAACGTACGCATCGGAGACGAAGCGGTGATTCACAACTGTATCCTGTTTGAAGGGGTGGAGGTTGGTGACGGAGCGGAATTGGATAACTGCATTGTCGACAAGGGGGTTGTCATTCCGCCGGGTGAGCGCATCGGTTTCAACAAGAGTCTGGATGCCGAGCGTTTCTCCGTTTCCGATAAAGGCATCGTGGTTGTGCCGAAAGGTTATCAGTTTTAGTTTATCAGTCCGCTAATGAACGGGAATTCACGCAAATGGACTATTGATAGCGATGTCTGTAGGCCAGTACACGCCAAGCAGTCTCTTTCTCATAGTGGCTGAGCTTAAAAAAGGCCCTGGCTGTGAGGTACTGAGTGGTCGGTTTAATGTTTCGAGAATTTAGTCATTCACCGCGAGAATGGCCGAATAAAAGGGTGAATAGGTTGCAATTCTGTTGATCGGTTTAGCGTGGCAGTGTCTGCGCCTGTTCTCAGCAAATACCATTTGCATTTACTCGCGTTAATTAGCGGACTGACTAAACCCCCTATACCTCAACCAAAGTGCGCCCGAAGATCTCGCCGGAGAGCATTCGCTCGAAGGTATCGGGTAACTGCTCCAGGTTGATTTTCTGTTGCACGATATCATCCAGGTGTCTGGGTTTCAGATCGGTCGCCAGGCGCTGCCATATCTCTGTGCGGACCGGGGATGGGCAGCCTGCGGAATCGATGCCCAGCAGACTGACGCCCCTGAGGATGAACGGCATCACCGTGGTGTTCAACTCATGGCCACCGGCCAGACCGATCGAGGCGATACTACCCCATGGTTTGATCTTGCAGGCGATGCTGGAGAGCATAGCACCACCTACATTGTCCACAGCGCCACCCCAGTGTGTCCGTTCGAGAGCATGGTGGGCAGGGGGGATCTTGTCCCGCCCCAGTACTTCCTGGGCTCCCAGATGTTCCAGATAGCTCTGTTGATCCTGTTTGCCGGTGACCGCATGGACTTCAAAACCCTCGCCGTCGAAGATGTTGACCGCGATAGAGCCAACCCCGCCGGTTGCACCGGTCACCAGTATTGGCCCCATATCGGGTTGCTGGCCATTGACCTCCATGCGATGCAGTGCCAGAGCAGCCGTGAAGCCAGCGGTACCCAACGCCATCGATTGTTCCAGAGTGAGGCCGTTCGGTAGCGGGATCACCCAATCCGCCGGAACTCTGAGATACTCCGCGTAGCCGCCATCTGCAGTGGCTGACATCTCATAGCCGGTGACAATGACCTGGTCCCCCTGTTTGAATCGCCGGTCATTACTCTCCGCCACTTCGCCGGCGGCATCGATTCCACCGGTCAGCGGGAAGTGTCTGAGAATCTTGCCTCTGCCGGTGCCTGCCAGGGCATCTTTATAGTTGATACTGGAGTAGCGTACTCTGATCAACACCTCGCCTTTTTCCGGTGAATCCAGTGACAGTTCTTCGATACCGGCAGAGTGCTCTGAGTTTTTAAAGTTTATCCGGAATGCTCTATATGAGTTCATGATGACTACTCCGTAACGACTGGTATTTTCCCGATCCTGTCCCGCCACTCCGCAGGGCCTGTCTGGTGAACGGAAACTCCTTGGCTGTCGACTGCCACAGTAACCGGGAAATCGACCACTTCAAACTCCCGGATCGCCTCCATGCCCAGATCCTCAAAGGCAAGTACCTTTGAGCTGCGGATCGCCTTCGAGACCAGGTAGGCGGCACCGCCGACGGCCATCAAATAGACTGCTTTGTGTTGTTTGATCGCCGCCAGTGCCGTGGGGCCGCGTTCAGCTTTACCGACCATGCCAAGCAGCCCGGCCTGGCCGAGCATGGTTTCACTGAACTTATCCATGCGGGTTGCGGTGGTTGGCCCGGCCGGCCCGACCACCTCATCGCGCACTGGATCCACCGGCCCTACGTAGTAGATAAAGCGATTGGTGAAGTCTACGTTGTTCGGTAGCGCCTCGCCCTTTTCATACAGATCGGCAATCCTTTTGTGGGCGGCATCCCGACCGGTCAGCAGCTTGCCATTGAGGAGAATCAATTCACCCGGTTTCCAGCTGGCAATCTCCTCTCTGGTGACTTCATCCAGATTGACCCGTCGTGCCTCGGGTGAGGCCTCCCAGGTAACCGCTGGCCAGTCACTCGCCTGGGGTGGGGTGAGTTGGGCAGGGCCGCTGCCATCCAGGGTGAACTCCACATGCCGGGTTGCGGCACAGTTGGGTATCATCGCTACCGGTAGTGAGGCGGCATGGGTTGGAAAATCACTGATCTTAACATCCAGAACTGTCGTCAGTCCGCCAAGCCCCTGTGCCCCGATACCCAGGGCGTTGACTTTCTCGAACAGTTCCAGGCGCAGTTCATCCTTGCGGTTTTGTGCTCCTCGAGCAACCAGCTCATGAATATCGATGGGCTCCATCAGGGCCTCTTTAGCCAGCAGCATGGCTTTTTCCGCACTGCCACCGACGCCGATACCCAGCATGCCCGGAGGACACCATCCGGCACCCATTTTCGGCAACTCCTCAATCACCCAGTCCACCAGGGAGCCGGAAGGGTTAAGGACTTTGAAGCGGGATTTGTTTTCCGAACCACCCCCTTTGGCGGCGATCTTGATCTCCACTTTGTCACCCCGTACTAATTCAGTGTGAACGATGGCAGGTGTGTTGTCTCCGGTGTTCTTGCGTGCACCGAGAGGATCATTGACCATGGAGAATCTGAGCACATTGTCCGGGTGTGCATAGCCATGGCGTACACCTTCGTTGACCATCTCATTAACGCTCATGCTGCTGTCCCAGCTTACATCCATGCCGATTTTCAGAAACACCACCACCATGCCGGTGTCCTGACAGACCGGGCGGCGGCCTTCGGCGCACATCCGGGAGTTGACCAGTATCTGGGCCATGGCGTCCTTGGCCGCCGGGCTCTGCTCTTTCTCCCAGGCCTCTCCCATGGCCTTGAGAAAATCAACTGGGTGATAATAGGAGATGAACTGGATGGCGTCTGCAACGCTTTGGATGAAATCATCCTGGCGAATCTGTGTCATGGTCAATCCTGTCTTACCCGAATATCAGTAAGAAATATTGTAGTTTTGTTTCTCGTGTCGTGTTGAATGAAATCGGTGGATCAGGGGGAAATCATCAACACTTTTGTCACTTGTGCTAGGGCCTGTTAACAGGCCCTAGGTGATTCTGTGAGTATTTCATGAACCGGCTGTTGCTGTAAGGGGTATCTGGCGTAAACGATCTTTGCTATTTGCTCATTGATTATCCCGGGGAAGGTGGGTATCCGGGATCAGGTTGTTGATGAACTACTTGCCCGGTTTACCTCGTGCCTGGTTTTATTTCCTTGCAATACGCTTGGTGCCTCAAGTGCAGCCTGCATGACTCTATTTCAGTCAGTAGGCCAGGGCCTGATGAGAGGCCCTGGCTAGCTTGCTTATAACCGGTTTATTCTCGATTCAGATCTCCAACAGCAAGCGGCTCGGATCCTCAAGCAGTTGCTTAATGGTCACCAGGAACTGTACCGCATCCCGCCCATCAATGATTCGATGATCATAGGAGAGCGCCAGATACATCATTGGTCGGATGACAATCTCACCCTTTTCAACCATCGGTCGTTGTTGAATCGAATGCATACCGAGTATGGCGCTTTGGGGTGGATTGAGAATCGGGGTCGAGAGCATCGAACCGAACACACCGCCATTGGTGATGGAGAAGGTGCCTCCAGTCAGATCATCGTAGCTCAAGGTACCCTGCTTGGCTTTCTCACCATACTCCCTGATGCGTTGCTCGATAGCGGCAAAACTGAGCTGATCCGCATCACGCAGAATCGGCACCACCAGACCCCGTGGTGAAGAGACGGCAATACCAATATCGAAGTAGCCGTGATAGAGAATGTCGTCTCCATCCATGGTCGCATTGATGATGGGAAACTGTTTCAGTGCCTCAACCGCTGCCTTGACGAAAAATGACATGAAGCCAAGACGCACATCGTGCTTTTTCTCGAAACTCTCCCGATAGGTGACTCGCAGATTGGAGACCGCTTGTAGATTGACTTCATTGAATGTGGTGAGTATGGCAGCGGTGTGCTGTGCTTCCACCAGACGTTCAGCTACCCGCTTGCGTAGACGTGTCATCGGAACCCGTTCTTCGACGCGTCCCTCAGAGGCTGGCGGAGCGGCTGGTGATGCAGCGGCGGCGGCAGGTTGGGCGGCAGTCTGAGTCGGTTGGGCAGCAATCGCTGCTTCCACATCAGCTTTCACGATGCGGCCGTTTTTACCGCTGCCTTTGATGGTAGTGGGGTCGATGCCGCTCTCATTCACCAAACGCCTGACGGCAGGTGACAATACCGGAGCCTCATCAGAGGCAGCCGCTTCATTCTCCACAGGTGCGGATGAGACAGCTGCCGTACCGGCAACCGCTTTGCCTGCTTCCATCAAAGCCAATACGTCCTCAGCCTGGACAGTCTCACCGACTTTGAATCGGATCTCTGTCAGCACACCGTCCTGGGGCGCCGGTACCTCGAGTACCACTTTGTCGGTTTCGAGGTCGACCAGTGTTTCATCCTGGCTAACCGATTCACCAGGCTGCTTGTGCCAGCTCAGTATGGTGGCGTCGGAGACAGACTCGGGAAGTTGTGGAACACGTAGTTCAATGCTCATTGTTGATATGCCTGATTCCTATAGTTCATTCTAGGGTTAATGCGTCCGGTGAGAGCCTCGTCGATCAAGGTCTCCTGTTGGGCAATGTGGACGGAGCGATAGCCGACTGCCGGTGCTGCAGCGGTGGAGCGCCCCACGTAGTGTAGCTGTCTGCTCTTACTGGTTAACGGATAAAAGCGGTGTTTGATCTGATCCCAGGCACCTTGATTTTGCGGTTCTTCCTGACACCAGATAATCATCTTGCTATTTTTATACTGCTTGATGACTTTGTCGAACTCTTTTTGCGGGAATGGATAGAGCTGTTCGATACGGATGATCGCAACGTCTTCAAGACCTCTCGAACGACGGGTCTCTAGCAGTTCGTAATAGACCTTGCCGGTACACAGGACGACTCGTTTTACCTTCTTCGGATCGATCTCATCGATCTCGTCGATGACATTCTCAAACTTACCTTCAAGCAGTGACTGTTTTGACGAGGTCGCCAGACGATGGCGCAACAGACTCTTGGGTGTCATGACCACCAGTGGGTGACGGTATGGGCGAACGATCTGCCGACGTAGCAGATGAAAGATCTGCGAGGCATTGGTTGGGCAGCAGACCTGAATGTTATGGTTGGCGCAGAGTCGCAGAAA
>JAHRHW010000140.1 GCA_019100305.1 Candidatus Thiodiazotropha taylori
TGGTACTGATCCCGGTGGATGATCCGGCCGACCGGGAACTGCCGGAGATGGGCCGGGTTACCTTCGTTGGTCCGGATGGACATGCCATCGAGATCGACACCCGTGACCGGGGGGCCAGATCCCGTTATGCAGCGACCTGGCAGAAACATCGCAATGAATTGAACGCCATGGCCAACGCGCTGGGTATCACCCTGATGCCGATCACCACCAATGAAGAGATACACCTCACATTGACCCGTGGGCTGGCGAAACACTTCGGTCGGCACTGATGGATCCACTACGCGATATTCGAGGCATCGATACGGTCTCCTGGTGGCCCCTCGCCCCGGGCTGGTGGCTGCTGCTGATCGGTATCGTCCTGCTGGTGCTATTGGTCTGGTGGATCATCCAACGACGCAGACTCTACCCTCTGGGCCGCTGGCAGCAGGATGCCCGACGCCACCTGATCGCCCTGAAACGCCGCATCAAACAGGAACCGGCAAAACCGGTTGCCAGCGATCTCTCCGAACTGCTCAGGCGTATCGCGATCGCCCGCTGCGGCCGAAGCATGACCGCCTCACTCACCGACGAGGCCTGGCTGGCGTGGCTGCAGCGCAATGACTCAAGTGGGTTCCCCTGGCAGGAGAAGGGACGGCTGCTGCTCGATCTGCCCTACGCGCCACCCGACCACTCAGCCGACAAAGAGACGCTCGGGCAGCTGATCGACGCAGCGATCCACTGGGTCAGTGAGGACGCCTGCCATGTTTGAGTTTCACTGGCCCTGGATGGCGCTGCTGCTGATATTGCCACTGTTGGTGAGGCTCTTCTGGCGGCGACCTGTCTCAGATCAGTTTGAAACGGTGGAGGGTCTGCAGGCCACCCTGCTGCATCCAAGCCTGCCCCATCTGGAAGCCGCCTTTCAGACCAAACGCCCAAAGGTGCCACTCAGCAAACGACTCTATCTCGGCCTGCTCTCTCTGATCTGGTTATCTCTGGTGTTGGCCATGATGCGCCCGCAATGGCTTGAACCCTATACCGAGAACCGCACAGCAGGTTACGACCTGATGTTGCTGGTGGATGCCTCCCACTCGATGAATGCCCTGGATTTCACCCTCGACAAGAAACAGGTCAGCCGGATGCAGGTAGTCAAAGGTGTAGTCTCCAAATTTATCGAAGGACGCCAGGGCGATCGGGTCGGTCTGCTGATTTTCGGCAGCCGCGCCTATGTCCTCTCCCCCCTCACCTATGACCGGAAAGCGGTAAACAGCCTGCTTCAGAATGTGGTGCCACGGATTGCCGGGGATGGCACCGCCATTGGCGACGCCCTGGGGCTCGGGGTAAAAAAACTGCGTGAGCGGCCGGCCGGCTCAAGAGTGCTGGTACTGATCGCGGATGGGGAGAACACAGCCGGCACCATCCCTCCTCTACGCGCCGCTGAACTGGCCGGTCAGGAACAGATCCGTATCTACAGCATTGGTGTGGGCAGTAACAAGAAACGCATCCCCATCAAAGAGAACGGCCGCATCGTCACCCGCACTGACCTGAATTTCAACGAACAGGCGATGCGGGATATTGCCGAAGCCGGGGGTGGCGCCTATTTTCGGGCCACCGACACGGAGGCCCTGGAGAAGATCTATCAGAAGATCGATGAGCTGGAGAAGACCGAGGCGGAATCCCGCACCGTCTATGTCCCCCAGCCGCTCTATCACTGGCCGCTGACGGCAGCCCTGCTGCTGTTGCTGATCCTGGGTATCTACCCGGAGGGCAGACAACGGCAGCTCAAGGGAGGTGGCTATGTCTGAAGGCGTATTCCATTTTGCCCGACCTGAATGGCTGTTCGCCCTGCTTGGCGTTATCCCGGTTCTGGCCTGGCTGATTTTCAGTGTCATTCGCCCTCGTCGAGGCTCGTTTCACCGCTACGCGGATGAGCATCTGCTGCCCCATCTGGTGGGTATCCGTGAACTGAGCGTCAATGAACGCTGGAGCCGCTTCATCCGTTGGGCGCTGCTGTGGCTGTTTCTGATTGTGGCACTGGCAGGCCCCCGTTGGGATTTCAAAGATATCCAGGCATTCTCACCGACCAATGATCTGGTTGTGCTGATGGATATCTCCCGCTCGATGAATGTCGCGGACACCCCACCGTCACGACTCGCCAGAGCACGCCAGGAAGTCCAGGACCTGGTGATGCTGAATGATCAGTTGCGCATCGGCATGATCGCCTTTGCCACAGTCCCTCATGTGATCTCGCCGATCACGGAAGATAGCCAGAGTATTCTGGTGGCGCTGCCTGCCGTGACCTCGGAGCTGGCCAACCTGCAGGGGAGTCGCCTGGTTGCAGCCATGGAGCGGGCCGAACAGCTGTTCAGCAGTGACACCCTGCAGAACAGCCGCACCGTTCTACTCATCAGTGACGGGGACTTCGTCGAACCGGGACTGATCGAACAAGTGGAAGCCATGAAGAATCAGGGGATCACCCTGCATACCCTGGGTATCGGCACCGCCGGTGGTGGTCCGGTCCCGGCCCGCATCGGACAGAGTGACCTAATGCGGGACAACAACGGAAAGGTGATCGAATCGCAACTCAATCGACCCCTGCTGCAGCGACTCGCAGAAGCGGGTGGCGGGCAATACCTGGAAGCCGATTTTCGAGACCAGGACAGCCGTCGGATACTCGACCTCTCCGCCATTGGCGCAGGCACGCCGACCCAGACCCAGGAGAAGACAAGAATTTGGAATGAGCGTTTCTACTGGTTGCTGGTGCCTCTGCTGCTCCTGCTGCTGCCCTACTTTCGCGTTGTTGCGCCGGGGAAACCATCACCATGATCAGGCGCTACTCAGTTTTGCTGCTGCTCTGCTATGCCACGCTGGTGGACGCGGACTGGTTCCTGAACAAAGAGCAACAGGCCGCAGAAGACTATCAGCAGGGCCTCTACGAAGAGGCGGCCGAGGGCTTTCAGGATCCCTATCGTCGGGGCGTGGCCAACTACCGGACCGGTGACTACGAAAGCGCGATCGAAGCGTTCAAACAGGTTGAACGGGAAGAGGTAAAGCTCGACGCCCAATACAACCTGGGGAACAGCCACTACCGGATGGAGGCGTTTGAGCAGGCCGTTAAAGCTTATGAATCCGTTCTGCAGGAAGATCCGGATCATCAAGATGCGAGACACAATCTAGCGCTCGCCAGGGATAAGCTGGAGCAAGAGCAGGAAGAAGAGGAAGGGGAAGAGGAACAGGAACAACAGGAACAGGAACAACAGGAACAGGAACAACAGGAGCAGGAACAACAGGAGCAGGAACAACAGGAGCAGGAACAACAGGAGCAGGAACAACAGGAGCAGGAGCAACAGTCTTCAGGTGAATCGGAAGAGCAGGAAGAAGAGCAGTCATCCTCTGGAGAACAGGAGCAGGAGCAGCAACAGAGCGGCGACCAGGATGAGCAGAGTGATTCCCAGTCGGGTGAGGAAGAGGAGCAGCAGGAACAGCAAAGTGAGTCATCGGACGAGCAGCGAGAGACCGGAGAACCGGATGAGTCACAGGAGCCGGAGTCCGATCAAGGGGAGGAGCAGGAAACCGATTCCCAAGAGAGTGGCGCCGAGCAGAGAGAAGAGAGTCAGGAAGGCGATGAAGAAGAACAAAACGGCGAAAGGTCTGCTAACCTGAATAGACCGGATAACGATAAAAACAGAAGCCGATCACAGGAGAGTCTCGGCGAGCAACAGAAAGATCCCGAGTTGAATCCTGACGACCCGCAAAACTCCGAGGCTGTCGATCAGGTAGACCAGCAGGATACCCCCCAATCAGAAGAGGGGCAGGAAAACGCCGAGGAAGGCGAAGAGAAAAGCAGCCCCCAGAGCAAGCTCAATCCACTCATGGAACAGTGGCTGGATCAGGTCGAAGGGGATCCAACCCAGTTAATGCAACAACAATTCAAACTGGAAGAGTACAACTATCTGCGCAGCCGTGGAGGCAGGGATAGAGAAACCAGACCCTGGTAGAAAAAGGGGGAGGCACTATCGACATCGTCAAGCTCGCTTTAAGCGCCATCATGCTCATGGTCCTATCGACCAGCGCAACGGCCAATCAGTATCCGGGGCAATCCTATTGGTATAACCCGGCACCCGGTCAATGGAACTATCCGGCCCCTAAACAGAGGCAGCCGGCACCGGCTACTGGGGGACAAAGATCGAACAACCCCTACGGCAATGCCTGGCCCTCCCAGCAGAGACCAGGCTACCCGGCCTCCAACTACTACGGCAACCAGACAGCCAAACCCTTCATAGAGACAACGATCTCTAGCGAAACCCCCTACGTACAACAAAACGTCATTCTCAAGCTGAGCGTCGTCAGCCAGAACAACCTGCTGACCGTTTTACCCGAATTACCCCAGATCGGCAGTTTCCTGCTCAATCTGCAGGAGGGTCCGGTAACCTACTCCCGCACCATCAAGGGCAAACGGCAGATCGTCAACGATTTCTACTACCAGGTCACGCCGTTGAAACCCGGTCAGTTTGAAATCCCGGCGATCAGTGTCAGCGGTGAAGAGCAGATGGCCGGTTACCAGCGGGGCAACAGCGCGTTTAAAGCCAGCATGAGCAGTGCCATCAAACTCAACGTGAGAGAGGCCAATCCTTCCAGCAAACCCTGGCTGCCGGTTGAACAGCTGAACCTGAAAGTCAAACTGCCCGAGAACTTCAAGGCGGCCGCCGGCAAGCCCCTGCCCTTCACAACGGAAATTTCCGCCCTCGGTATCTCCGGCAGTAAACTCCCCAGCCTGGAGAGTCAGCTGAGCAGCGAAGCCTTCAGAGTCTATCGGGACAGGAATCAGACCCACACCTATCTGGATAAGAAATCCAACCGCATCGTTGGGCGTCGGGTAGAGACCTTTACCCTGGTGCCCCAGTTCGGCGGAGACCTGAAACTGCCCCAACTGAGTATCAACTGGTGGAATACCCGATCCGATATGGCGCAGCGGGCCTCGGTGCCAATCCAGCCCATTGCGGTCAGTGGGAGCCGAAAAGAGAGCGGATTTTTCGAAGCCGAGAACTCTCTCTTCCCCTCTGGAACCTCAGCCGCCTTCTGGGTACCTCTGGGATTAGTGTTCGGCGTCATCTTCGGCTACTGGATGGCACTCTGGCTCTCACATCGTAAAGCCGGCGGCAAACAGAGTTCTCCTTTGGAGCCTCTGATCGTTTTCTTCAGAAACCCGATGCAGCGGTTGGCGCCCGCCTTCTCACCCCTCAAGGATAAACTGAGAAGCACCACGGCGATTCTCAATCCGGTGACACGCTGGCATCGTTGGCGGCGTCGGCTTGTCGGCGCCCTGCCCCTTTCAGTACGTTTCTATTACTGCGTGCGCTTTGTTGACGAGGAGAGCGATCCGGAGGTCTGGGGTTACACCTTGCGCTTTCTCGCCAATAAACATTTGAGCCTTCCGACCAATGCACCCTATAGCGTGATTGCCGATCACATCCTCGATTTCCACCCGAAAGCTGAGCCGATCAAAATAAGGCAGTTGATCCATCAACTTGAAGAGGCGATCTACGGCCACAATGATCTCGAATTCGATCAGTGGAAAGAGGCCTTCAAACACGAAATCCGGCCCAGTCTGAAGATCTGGAGAATGGATCGAAAGGATCAGCCAAAACAGAAAGACCAGAACAACATTCTACCCAACCTCAATCCGGAGGCTGTTTCCGGGCAGACGGCCAGTTGAACTCGATTGACCTTGGCAGAGAATACCGCTTACTTCCGATGACTGTGGAAGAGTCAGGTTCTGCGCAGTTCTGCCTGGCAGACTGATCCTGAGAGCGATAGACCAGTCTATGATCAGTAGCGTCATGCAAGGTTTACGAAATCAAGACCACTTTAATCTAGGCCGACCGGCAGCGCCTGCACGCTTGACTTGACGGTGAAAGAGGCGATGGATAGGGTTTTTAACAGAATCATTACAAGCATCAAGCACGCGTATGAAAACTGAGTTCACCGGTATTCACCATACCGCCTTTGCCACCCACGATATCAACCTGACGGTCAAGTTCTGGCGGGATCTGCTGGGGATGCGCCTTGTCTATGCTTACGGCTCACCCGGCT
This sequence comes from Candidatus Thiodiazotropha taylori, assembly GCA_019100305.1. Taxonomy (GTDB): domain Bacteria; phylum Pseudomonadota; class Gammaproteobacteria; order Chromatiales; family Chromatiaceae; genus Thiodiazotropha. Next base: position 6,070 of record JAHRHW010000140.1, read on the forward strand.
ACCGACAGTACTTCTTCCTCGTCTCCGGCAACAACCGCATCTCGTTTTTCGAATGGCATGATGTGGAGCCGGTTCGTCCTCGTCGACACGGTGATCCGGTGAAAGGATCGTTCATCTTCGACCACATTGCGATCGGCGTGGCCGACAAGAATGCCCTCTGGGACATAATGTCCCGCCTGGATGCGGCCGGATTCCACTGCTCGGATATTATCGATCACGGCTGCTTCTTGTCGATCTACTCCTACGACCCCAACGGCATTCCCATCGAGTTCAGCTGTGAAGTCCCAGGTCATGACCTCTTCTGGAACCCGGTAATGAAGGACCTGGCTGCAACCTCCGGTTTTCTGACTGAACCGAACCCGGTACCAGGTCAATGGCCAAAACCGGAGCCTGTAAGCGATGAGGAGCGAGTCATTGTCCCCGGAGAGGGCAAGGACTTCTTTCCAGAGACCCCCGATAGGACTCCCGTTTCAGCTCCAACCTCGGCGGCAGAGGGCGCCATGAAGGTGCGTGATGTCATGCACCACGGTGTCTATACCACCACAGTGAATGACAGCATTCGATCGGTAGCGGAGACCATCTCAAACGAAAAGATCAGTGGACTGCCGGTGGTTGATGAGAATAACCGGCTTGTGGGCGTCATCTCGGAGAAGGATATCCTCAAGGCCCTGCTGCCCGGCTATACCCAGTTTCTCGAGGATCCTGCCCAGGCCCTGGACTTCCATGCGATGGAATCCTCATATGGTGGGGTACTGCAGAAGAGTGTCGGTGAGTTGATGTCTCCCACAGTCATCTCCATCGACATTGACGCTCCCGTGATGAAGGCGGCGGCACAGATGGACCTGCACAGTTTTCGTCGCATTCCCGTGGTAGACCAGGATTGCCGGCTGGCCGGGATCATCAGCCTCAGTGATATCCATCATGCGATTTTCGTACGTGAACTGGAAGACGCCTCTGACCGCTGAGTTAGCCTAACCAGCAACAGGATGAGCGCCTCCAGGAGAGTTGTCACTGCGCAGGGCTTTTAGAGTCAAGGGTGGCTAGCTTGTCCTGATGTTATCGGCGGGAGGTGGAAACCTGAGAAATATCAGAGCCAGAATCGATTCAATCGCAAGATAGAAGAGTGTTGGCCAATCCGGCAAACCTTCACTGAACAGGGAGTAGACACGCGCTGCCACCACCAATGCCAGAGTAAGCCCGATCCCCATTACAAGCGTGCGTTCTTTTTCAATGCGATAACAGGCTAAACAGCCCATCACTCCCAAGCCCGCCATCATGCCATGCAACGCCCGAAACTGATTTGCCTGATCCGCCAGTTGCACATTCAGTCCGGCAGGTTCCGGGTGAAACATGGTGATGACATCGGGAATCAGGAGACTCAAACCAAACAACATCAATAGGGCCACCAGCAACCGTTTGTGTCTTTTTTGCATGGTTAATTCACAGTTCATGGAAGTGATTTAAGTGATCAGGTTCAACCCTTGGTTGCGTTTTTTACCTGCTGTCTTTTCACCCTGTAATTAAGTAGATATAGCTTGAGATACGATAGAGTGCATTCGGCGTGTTGCCCAGATAAATATCTCCACGACAAGCAAGGGTATCATTTTTCGATGAAATCAGTGAGTAGGCGGGAATCTACTCCATCAATAACAGTTATTTTTATTTAGTATAAATGACGAATGTCCCTGTTTGCTCTGAATTGATAGATGTATATCAGAAGCTTGGTATGTCATAGATCCAGATACTGCATTGGAGCTGTTTTCTGGAATTACTATTCAAGTTATCTCGCTTGGTAGCAACCCTATTGCTCGGTTTCACAACCCATTATAGTGCATACCATGGTGCAAATAAGAGCACTACAACTTGTATGTTATGGGAGTGCTTTGGTCGCTCAACGGACAGTCTGGGTTCGACCAAGAACAGCCACTCTAGCAAACTTGGTCGACCTATGACTAAAGAGAAAATGAATAATAAGGGATAACTCGAAATCCTTAAATAAGGAATTCAAGCTGCTCTTTTTAATGTTAGCTTCAACATCGGTAGTTTTAAGTCCATTCACTCACGCGACGCAACAGGACCAATATTAATTTGGATTTACTGTATGGTTAATAAATTTCTTCATGAAATTTTTTTAGTGTTTCAATATAGTAAATCTGTTTTAATCACCGATCTTATCGGTATATAATTGATTTATTTAAATAAGTTTAAAGAAGTTATCATGAATAAATACAAATCACTTAAAATAGGGCTGGTTTACTTTTTCATTTCTGGAGTTCTGAATGCAGAACCAGTGTTAGACTCTTTTCAAAGAGATGTAAATCCTAATTTTGGGCCAAAAATAATAATTGCTGCTAACAGTATTTCAAAAGGAGAAGGTCAAAAGCTGGTTGAAAAAACAGTAGCAGAAATTAACAAAATAATGAATTCACAAATTTCTAATCAAGATAAATTAAATGCACTCGTTAGCCTGAATGAAGAATTTACTTATAAAGTATTACGACTTGAGAATCCAGATATCCAATACTTAAGATCGCCGCAATATAAAAGTCAATTAAGCTATATGCAAGAACAGCGACTCAAATTGTTGCGTTTAATCGAACCTCAGCTGCTTATGTCAATAAAGTCAGCCAAGTCTGTTGTTGACTTAGCATCACCTCTAGTTCTAAATGAAGGTGATAACATAGATGTTATTGGCAGAATTAAAAAAGCACAGAACAACAGGCTTCAGGAATTAACTGCATTCAAACCGGTTAGCAACGCATCTCAGTTAAAAGTTAGTAGCTTTACAGCAAAGGGCTTAAATCAAGAAAACATATTAACAGCGATCTATCTCGGTGATTTTAATTATGCTCATGAATATGGAAGCGATAATACATTTGCCGGGATATTCACACAATATTTGCACGCTAATAGTAAATACTGCCATGAATACTTACCATCAAATAAAGTCCCTATGACAGAACGTAAATGTACTCGAGAAGTAACAACAACAACATCGAACGCATTTGGCCCCATTGCAAGTAGTACCGATTGCTCCAATTGGATAGATCACCCAACAGGTTTTGATGCTGACCCAGTTCTATATGAATCTAGAAATCGTCTTTTACATCGCATATTAAACAAAGCTCAAAAAAACGCGATTTCAAACGCCGTGAGAGGTAACCTTTATTTACTCAATTACGATCTGGAGTCGGCCCATAACGAAATATCTGACCCGTCGATTAAATCTGACTTATACAGCCTTGTCCAAAAAAATCAGTGCCATAATGCAGGACTAAAACGATTTGAAAAAAATCTGCATCTCTTGGTTGAAGGCAGTAAGCAGCCTCTGCTATTACCAGACAAAGTAAACATGAAGAATTTACAGCTTGTCTATCAAAAAAAAGAAAAACGTGATGATGCAAATTACGAAAGAGATACTAAGGATATTACACAGAAGTGTTTACGCAACAGAAATGCCGATTCTCCCTGGAAAAAAATATATTGCCCATGCTTGGGAAAAGAAATGGCAAAAGAAAACTATTATAAAAATAATAAAGACACAATTTTAAAAGCTTTGGGGGCTGCAAGCTGGTTACCATTTTGGAAACAAAGTATACCAGGTATAAAAAAACAACTTAGTTCTGATTTCTCTGAACGTGTTAGTGACTGCTATGAGGAGAATCTTGAATATTAACAGTAGAAATGTTGATGACATAAGTGCAACTAAATAAGGAGTGTCTTCTTAACCCAGCTAACTGGTAGATTGCCCATATGAATAAAAGCAACGGACCAACTATAATCGTCTTGTATGGTCTGATCTACCGTGTCTGAATGTCCGGTTATCGACATAGCTGTCACTTACTGGGATTTCCACCAATGTCAGCAACGGTCAC
>JAHRHW010000141.1 GCA_019100305.1 Candidatus Thiodiazotropha taylori
TTTTGCGAGGATCCTGATCAGGTCTCAGCAGAGTGGCGCAGCTTCTTCTACGGTTTCGATCACGGCGTAGACACAGAAGGGCAGAGTCCCGCCGGCCGTCTTCCCCAGCCACCACTGATACATCCCGGTCTGGATCGCCTGTTCATGGCTTACCGTCTCTCAGGGCATCTCTATGCGGAACTTGATCCATTGGGGCTGTTGACGCATCAGCGACCAAAGGCGTTGGATCCCGCCTACTACGGGTTACAGAGTGCCGATCTGCAACAACCAGTCAATGTGGTCTCCATCGAGGCAGAGCAGGCGTTGCCCGCTGCTGAAGTAATTAAAGTTCTGGAACGGGTCTACTGCGGCACACTGGCGAGCGAATATCTGCACCTAAGCGCAGCGGATGAGCGCCGCTGGATCGAACGTCGCCTCGAGTCCACCCGGGGGGATTGGGCGGCTCAGAACAGCAAGCGGGAGCGGATCGACATACTGCGGGATTTAACTGCGGCCGAGGGGCTGGAACAGTATCTCCATCGGCGTTACGTGGGGCAGAAACGTTTCTCCTTGGAGGGTGGCGATTCTCTGATCCCCCTATTGGACGAAATTGTCCAGGGTGGGGGAGAGCGTGGTGTCACCGATGTGGTGATCGGCATGGCCCATCGCGGTCGTCTCAATGTGTTGGTGAATCTGCTTGGCAAGGCTCCCAGTGAACTGTTTTCAGAGTTTGAGGGAGATCATGGCCTGGATGCGGGCTCCGGATCCGGGGATGTGAAGTATCACCAGGGTTTCTACTCAAACATCCAGACACAGGGCGGTCCGGTTCATCTGTCTCTCGCTTTCAATCCATCTCACCTGGAGATCATCGGTCCGGTTGTGCAGGGTGGTTGCCGGGCAAGACAGGATCGCCATGAAACGGATGCCAAGGATCTGGTATTGCCGGTCATCGTGCACGGGGATGCGGCCTTTATCGGGCAGGGAGTGGTTACGGAGACGCTGAATCTTTCCAAGACAGCGGCCTATGGCACAGGTGGTACGATCCATGTGGTGGTCAATAATCAGATCGGTTTTACCACCAGCCATCCCCAGGAGGCCCGATCCACCCTCTACTGCACTGAGGTGGCGAAACTCATCCAGGCACCGATATTTCATGTCAATGGGGATGACCCGGATGCGGTGCTGTTCGTTACCCGGCTGGCGATCGACTACCGACTGACATTTCAGAATGACGTGGTCATCGACCTGGTCTGTTATCGGCGTCAGGGTCACAATGAGGCCGATGAACCAATGATGACCCAGCCACAGATGTATCAGCGAATCCGGAACTTGCCAACTACCCGCCAGTTATATGCCCAGCGTCTGGCGGACGACGGTCTGGTTAAGGCGGACGATGCGGAGGAGATGCGTGAGAGTTACCGCTACTCCTTGGAACAGGGCAAGGTGGTTGTGCGTGAGTTTCTGCGGGGTTCCCGTAGTGGTTACGAGGCCCATTGGGAGGAGTACCTGAATGCCCGACCCGGTGAGCAGGTAGAGACCCGGGTTGGTCGGGAGTTGCTGTGTCGCCTGGGGCAGCAGACCCTGAAACTCCCCGAGGGCTTTACACTGCAGCGTGCCGTGGCCCGAGTGGTGGCTGAGCGGCAGCGGATGCTTTCCGCTGAGGTGCCGTTGGATTGGGGCATGGCAGAGACCCTTGCCTACGCAACCCTGCTGCATGAAGGTTATGCTGTGCGACTCTCAGGTCAGGATTCGGTCAGAGGCACGTTTGCTCATCGCCATGCCACCTTTCATGACCAGAACAATTTTGCCACCCATACCCCCTTGGAACAGCTGTTCGAGGGGCAGCCCCGTTTCGAGGTGATCAACTCCATCCTCTCCGAACTGGCAGTGCTGGGTTTTGAGTATGGTTACGCCACCTCAATGCCCGGCACATTGGTGATCTGGGAGGCCCAGTTCGGTGATTTCGGCAATGGTGCGCAGATGGTGATCGATCAATTCATCGCCAGCGGTTATCTGAAGTGGGGCCGGCTCTGTCAGTTGACCCTGTTCCTGCCCCACGGATTTGAAGGGCAGGGGCCTGAACACTCCTCGGCACGCCTGGAACGCTATCTGCAATTGTGTGCCGAACTCAATATGCGGGTCTGGGTCCCTACCACTCCGGCCCAGTTTTTCCACCTGCTGCGGGATCAGATGATGCGCCGTTTTCGTCGGCCGCTGATTGTGATGACACCGAAAAGCCTGTTGCGTCATCCGATGGCCAAGTCAAAACTTCAGGCCTTTACTGATGGTGCCCTGGCGAGTGTGCTACCTGAAGCGGATGAACTGGATCCGCAGCGGGTTCGACGCGTGGTGCTTTGCAGCGGCAAGGTCTACTTTGAATTGCTGCAAACCCGGCGTGAAAGGGGCATCGAGGACATCGCCATCCTCAGAGTGGAGCAGCTCTATCCATTTCCACGCCACCCGCTGGCTGAAATGTTGTCAGGCTATGGACAACTCACAGAGATCCTCTGGTGTCAGGAGGAACCCCGTAACCAGGGTGCCTGGTATCAGATTCAGCACCATTTACGCTATCTGGCTCAATCCGAACAGAGTCTTGGTTATGCGGGTCGTTCACCCTCGGCGTCACCGGCCTGTGGTGATGCCACACTTCATCGGGAGCAACAGATGGCATTGATCGATACGGCTCTTTCTGCTGGCCGGGTTGAGGATCCGGGTGAGCGGCTTGATGATACGGATATGCATTTCGACGGTAACCTCTCAGACTAAGATCACTTCCAATATAAGGGTGAGGAGATGTGGCTAAGCTTGGTATATCTACCCAAACTCGCTTTCATTTTGCTACTGACAGCGCTGCTATCTCTGCCATTGATGGCGAAGGGTGTTTCGACAGGTGCAGATCCACGAATCAATCAGCCCTATCAGGATCCGGATTTTCAAGTTTGGCAGGATATCTTTGAAAGTCCGGGACGTGAGGTTTACGATCACAGAGAGGAAATCCTGCAGGCTCTGAAACTGGAACCAGGTATGTGGGTGGCTGATATCGGTGCAGGCACCGGTTTGTTTACCTGGTTATTCGCAACTGAGGTTGGTGACCTTGGTCGGGTCTTTGCAGCGGATATCTCCTCAGAGTTCATCCGCAATATCCTGCAGATTGCCAGACAGTCGAACCTGAATAATGTACAGGGTGTCGTCAATTCGCAAACCAGTTTAGCGCTACAGCCAAATACCATGGATGTTGTTTTCGTGTGTGATACTTATCATCACTTCGAAGAACCGCAAGTGATGCTGAAATTGATCCATCAGAGCCTCAAGTCCGGCGGAAGATTAGTGATCATCGACTACCGTAAAAGGCCTGGGTTCAGCTCCAACTGGGTGATGGACCATGTCAGGCTGGGTAGAGACGGTGTCATTGCGGAAATAGAGCAATCCGGTTTTCGCCTCAGTGGTGAGGAGAACTTTCTCCGTGCCAACTATTTTTTAACCTTTACAAAGAAATAACCAGCATCTCTGATTCTAGATGGGAGGTTCTGATTTAAGGGGGGGTGGAGACCCAGTGAAATGGCGCGCCCGGAAGGATTAACAGCTTTCAGCTGCTCTGCGGCACTGACGTGCCTTGTCGAACCGATTGTTTTGATTCGGAGATTCGAATTATCTCAGATTCTAGATAGGAGGCTCTGATATACGTGGGCAGGGCTTTATAAAATGGCGCGCCCGGAAGGATTCGAACCTCCGACCACCTGGTTCGTAGCCAGGTACTCTATCCAGCTGAGCTACGGGCGCGTTTTTTTGTGAAACGCGAATTCTGAAGATATCTTAGTGCTTTGTCAATCCCGGATGAGAAATAGATCTTATGGCTGGATTCCAAGCCCGTAGCGGCTCTAATCCTGCTCCTAAACGGTGATCATCGCCTCCACATAGCCTAGGACTCCATGCTGGTGGTAATCGCCAGGTAGAGATGGGCCACCAGAAAGATCAGCATGACAAAGGGGACTGCGGTGTGGATCAGGGCGATGGCACCCAGGCTCAGCCCCCCATACCCCTGGCATACCAGGAGGCGTAGAAGAGATAAGGGGAGGTTGGTTCGGCTTGGCACCGGTTGGTGCCAAGCCTGTTTGTTATCAGTTTAAGGGGTGCTTTCCGCAGTTGCTATCAATGTAGGTGCGGTCAAATCTTCCGGCAGATGCTTGAACTTCTCAACCAGCACCGGCCAAAGCAGGTTGTAGTAGAGTTCACCACGTACCAGTTTGACTCCTTTCGAAGGGATGTCGTAGACCAGGGTCCGCTCTTCATGAGGCTTAAGACGTGTATCCTTACCCAGTGCGGTTGCAGTCGGCGGCATCGCCGGTTTGCCTGCGCTGTCGGCCAGGGCGTAGACGAAGTAGGCTTTGGAATCCCCATCCTTCGGATGCCCCTTGGCATTTTCCCAGACCACATTGCCCTCGCCATCATAGGCGGTCAGTTTCATGTAGATGTTACGGAAAGGTGCCCCGGTTGGTAGGCTGTGGGGTTGAGGATTTTTCAGATAGGCAGTTGCCCGGATGACATCTCCGATAGATTCGGTGGAGACATCAAACACCACAGAACGCTGCAGAATACCGCTGTCGTGTCCACCACCCATGGAGTGATCCGCTAACCCGTCATTGATTGGCATATGACAGGAGAGACAGTTTACCTGAGAGTGGCTGACGGAATACTCGTTGCCGGTCTGACAGAGAGGAACGCCGTGTGGATTGTTGCGCTGATCATGACACCCCATGCAGGCATCCGAAGTCTTCATCAGCTTGGGATTGCTTTCCATTGGGATGGAAGGAATCTCAACGCCATCGATCGTCACCCCTTCACCCAGATGAGGATTGGGTTTACTGTCGTCGCTCATGCCACTGCCGCCGAAAACATCACCGGCTGCGGTCAGTTTCTGTAATCCCACATTGGAGTGTCTTCCCGGTCCCTGTACCGTATCTTTGGAGTAGTCGTAGGCCTTCAGACCAAGTTGTAATTTACCATTCGGCGCCTGGATGCCGTTGTACTTTTTCAGAGTATGGCAAACAACGCAGTTGACCCCTTCCGCATAGGCCGGTTTTGCATCCAGCTTGGTGGTTTTATCCTTGGCTGCATTGGGTGCATGGCACTGCAGGCAGACCGGATATTTGCCGGAAGCTTTGTGTTTTACCCCTTCTTTTGTAGGGTCTCCAACAACCTTCTTGTAGAAGGTGGCGTGAATCGGATCATTGAGTGCTGAACTGTTGCCATGCATCGAGCCTTTCCACTGTTTGTAGATCTCTTTATGGCAGGTTTTACAGGTTTCAGATGAGATGTGATGAAGTGGTTCGGCGAGTACTTGGCTGTTGAGACTGAACCATCCGAGTACGACAAATAGCAGGATTAACCCTCTGTGATTATCCATCAACTTCCTCCATTTTATTTATTATCGCAACCTCATACCCCTTAATGGCTGCAGATTTTTCGCACAACATAATCACATTTCCGAGTTTGTTTCAGCAATTAGGGAAACTACTGAATTAATAACAGCTAATATTCTTTACCAAGCACTATACTCAACAACGCTGCTGGAATCCTGTATTGATCATTAATTCTAAAAACTGCATAGTGTTTACTGCATTTGCAGGTGTTATTTTAGTCAGAGAAAAAGAAAAGCTGATATCTGCAACAGATAAAATTTCCTACTGAATAACTAAGCAAAAGATAACGCACAGTAAAATTTTAGGTGTAATGGATGCCGCTTTTGAGCGGCTTAAAAATACTAAGAACGCATATTGCAAGGGGGAGGCATGCTCACAGAGCAATCACTTGGACTTACCGGTCATTGGACACTCTATGCGTTCTTGTTTCTGTTTATATTGACTCCTCCAGCTGTTGCTGAAAAAGTAAAACTGGATCCAAGTAACTGGGGTCTGAAAGAGGGCAAGGAGTGTGTCTCCTGTCATAAAAAATCTTCTGCGGCTTTAACCCATGAATGGCAGAACAGTGCCCATGCCGAGGCTGGGGTAAATTGTCTCGATTGTCATTTGGCGGATCAGGTCGACAACGATGCAATCGAACATGAAGGTGCGATAATCGCGACCATTGTTTCGCCAAAGGACTGCGGTCGTTGCCATACCAAGGAGTTCAAAGAGACAGAAGGATCGGTACATGCGAAAGCAGTGAGTATGATCAAGAACCGCTTACCTGCGCTGGCAGATGATCTGAGTGGCAAGGAGATGGTTGCTGCAGGTTGTGCCCAGTGTCATGGCTCCAAAGTGGAAGTGCGTGGTGATGGTACCCTGACGCCTGAAACCTGGCCCAATAGCGGCATCGGTCGAATCAACCCGGACGGTTCCCTCGGCTCATGTTCCGCCTGTCATGGGCGTCACAGCTTTTCCAAGGCGCAGGCCAGGGATCCGAGCGCCTGCACCTGGTGTCACACCGGGCCCGACTCCCCGGACGATGAAGTCTACGCAAGCTCGAAGCACGGCATGCTCTATGAAGCCAACAGATCGAAAATGAATCTGCAGAGCGATCAGTGGGTGCTTGGGAAGGACTATAGTGCGGCACCAACCTGTGTCACCTGCCATATGGGCACCACGCCTGGTGTGAAGGGAAGTCACGATGTGGGGATGCGGGATGCCTGGAGCCTAAACCGTCCGGTATCCGAGCAGCAGTATCTTGTTATCTTCGACGATGGAGATCGAAGGGAGCTGCCCGAATCCCAGCCGGGCCCAAGGCGGGGTTCGGAACTGAGAAAACTGGATGGCAGCATGGGTAAGGTGAAGGCGGTTGCCAGTCCGAAACGGCGTCGACAGATCATGAGCAAGGTCTGTCTCGAGTGTCACGGCAAGAACTTCGTTAACAGCTACATGAAGCAGTTCGATAATATGGTGAAGCTGTATAACGAGAAGTTCGGCAAACCGGCTCAGGCAATCATGTCGGCACTCTATGAGAAGAAACTGTTGACCCCTGCACCATTTGATGAACCGATTGAGTTCATCTTTTGGCGGCTCTGGCACGATGAGGGTACGGCAGCACGTCATGGTGCTGCAATGATGAGTCCCAACTATGCCTCATGGGAGGGGATGCATAAAGTAGCGCAGAATTTTTATGGTGAGTTTCTGCCTCAGCTTCGTCAACTCGCTGGAGAAGAGACTGCCAATGAGTTGATAGAAATGCATGTCACCAGCCTGGATCAAAACAGTTGGCTGAACAATCCGGGAAAACCGAATCCGATTCTCGGTTACGGCATTGGGAAAGAGAGCCATGAGTAAGCTGAGACTGCCGCTGTTCATTACCCGCCATGTTGTGTTTGCACTGTTGGTCGGTGGAATTGCCGGTATCGGGTTTGTGCTGTTTCTGACCGAGTTCGATCATATCACCAGCACGGAAACCTTCTGTACAACCTGCCACTCCATGGAACTGGTAGCCGAACCCTATCGGCAATCCTCTCACTACAAACCCGCTTCGGGTGTGCGAGCGAGTTGTGGAGACTGCCATGTATCCGAAGGTGTATTTGCCGCAACCTGGGATCACTTTGTCGGGAGTAAAGATCTGTTCAATCAGATGTTCGGAGCGGATTACGATGATCCGGTGATCAATGCGCTGCATCTGCCGGAGGCTGCATTCGCCGCCAGGGATTGGTTCAAGCAGCGTGACTCGGCTACCTGTAAACGCTGTCACGTCAAGGAAGCGATATTCGGCACCCGGCCCGATACCGTGCTCATTCATACCGAAGATGCAAAAGACAAGAGTTGTATCGAGTGTCACTACAATCTGGTACATAGAGCGGTACCTGACAAATCGGTTTTCAAAAGAGATAAGTGGAACCGAATGATCGAGCAGGAGTTTGGTTTGCAGCCTGGTGAGGCCGACAAACTGCTTGCTGAAGAGTGACGGGTGACCCTGAGTCAGTAAATGTTGTTATCCGGTCGGCTCTCAATTACCCCTGAATCAAGCGCTGAAGCCCCTCTCCCTTGATGGGAGAGGGGTTGGGGAGAGGGTGAGCGCTGGCGCTTGATGCCAATGAAGCGCTAGCACACAAATACATCAATCTTTTGTACATTGTATGTTTTAGACATATGAGGATGTTGATTCATTCCCCTCTCCCCCGGCTCCTCTCCCGCAAGGGGAGAGGGGAGTAACTTTCTCTAACCAATCGATGAAGTTCATGAATTGTGCATTTTCTGACCTTCAGTCAGCACCTGCAGCGATCTATTCCAGGCGATATGGAAGAAGGGACGGTAGTGGTAAGTAGGTTGCCACCGGCCTGCTCTTGACGAATGATCAGCATACACCTTACCAATTGAATTCGAATAAAGAAATTTGTAACTCACTGAAATTATAAAAATAAATTAACATGGCATAACTGTTGCTCCTTACGGGGAAAGTGCGGAAAGAAGAATAAGACCGCATAGCCCATTCATACGACCTGGAGGAGCAGGGTGATGACAGAGACCTTTTACCAAGTCATGCGACGGCAGGGAATTACCCGTCGCAGTTTTCTGAAGTTCTGCAGCTTGACGGCATCTGCCCTGGGATTGGGACCTGCAGTGGTACCGCGCATTGCCGAGGCCATGGAGACCAAGCCCCGCATCCCCGTGATTTGGCTGCACGGCCTCGAGTGTACCTGCTGTTCCGAATCCTTCATCCGCTCCGCACATCCACTGGCGAAGGATGTGGTGCTGTCGATGATCTCCCTCGATTATGACGACACCATCATGGCTGCTGCCGGGCATCAGGCGGAAGCGATCATCGAAGAGACCATTGAAAAGTACGATGGCAATTTCATCCTGGCGGTGGAAGGCAATCCGCCACTGGATGAGGATGGCATGTACTGCATCATTGGCGGCAAGCCTTTCGTTGAGCAGTTAAAAATGGCCGCAGAGCACTGCAAAGCGATCATCTCCTGGGGCTCCTGTGCCTCCTGGGGTTGTGTGCAGGCAGCACGGCCCAACCCAACTCGTGCCACACCGGTGCATAAAGTGCCGGGGCTGGCGAACAAGCCGATCATCAAGGTACCCGGTTGTCCGCCCATTGCAGAAGTGATGACGGCGGTGGTGACCTATATTCTGACCTTTGAAAAGTTTCCTGAACTCGATCGGCAGGGGCGGCCGAAGATGTTCTACAGCCAGCGTATTCACGATAAGTGCTATCGGCGTCCTCACTTCGATGCCGGGCAATTCGTCGAAGCCTGGGATGACGACTCTGCACGCAAGGGTTACTGCCTCTACAAGATGGGGTGTAAAGGCCCGACCACCTACAACGCCTGTTCAACCATCCGCTGGAATGGTGGGCTCTCCTTTCCGATTCAGGCAGGCCATGGCTGTATCGGTTGTTCGGAAGATGGTTTCTGGGACAAAGGTTCGTTCTACCAGCATGTCACCGATACCCATCAGTTCGGCGTTGAGGCGAATGCGGACAAGGTCGGTCTGGCGGCCGCCGGTATCGTCGGCGCGACCGCAGCAGCTCATGCGGCTGTCACCGCCCTTAAGAACGCACAAAAGAAAGGAGACCGTGATCAATGAGCACCAAGACTACTCCCAACGGTTTCAAGCTGGATGATTCAGGTCAGCGTGTGGTGGTCGATCCGGTTACCCGTATCGAAGGACATATGCGTTGTGAAGTGAATCTGGATGAAGAGAATGTGATCCGCAACGCGGTATCAACCGGCACCATGTGGCGTGGCCTTGAGGTGATCCTCAAGGGTCGGGATCCTCGCGATGCCTGGGCCTTTACCCAGCGTATCTGCGGCGTCTGCACCGGTACTCATGCCTTGACCTCGGTGCGGGCAGTGGAAGATGCACTGAAAATTGAGATTCCGGATAACGCCAACTCGATCCGCAACATCATGCAGTTGACCCTGCAGGTGCATGACCATCTGGTGCACTTCTACCATCTGCACGCCCTCGACTGGGTCAATCCGGTGAATGCCTTGAAAGCGGACCCGAAAGCCACTTCCGAATTGCAGATGAAGG
>JAHRHW010000142.1 GCA_019100305.1 Candidatus Thiodiazotropha taylori
TGGAAACCCCCGTAGTCGATAGCGCCCGGCTAGCCGCATGTTGTCATCCACTTCAACTTTAGCCAGCTCTATGCGTCCCTCATATTCGCCGACCACGCGCTCCAGAGCTGGCGCCAGGGTGATACAGGGAGCACACCATTCAGCCCAGAAATCGACCAATACCGGCCCCTGATGGGATCGTTGGATCACCTGCTGACTGAAGCCCGCCTCATCGACATTGTGGATATAGGGAGGATTCTGCTTCTTTTTACTCATGAATACAGCCTGGAGTCTTGCAATTTGAACGTTTTCGGATCACTACGACAGAAGATTTTCCAGCCGATAGTACACTCAGACCGGCATCATAGGTTATCGTAGGGGTTTTTCCCAAACAGTCAGAGCCTGAATCATGACCAGCCAATATCGCCGATCACAATTTCCCGCCACACGAATGAGAAGAATGCGACGCAATGAATTCTCTCGTCGCTTGATGCGCGAAAACCAATTGAGCCCGGCAGATTTCATCTTCCCGGTTTTTGTTCTGGAGGGAGAACAGCAACGGGAACCTGTACCCTCAATGCCCGGCGTGGAACGCATGAGTATCGATCTGCTGGTTGAGGAGGCGAAAACGATTGACGCCCTGGGCATCCCCGCCATGGCGCTGTTTCCAGTCACCCCGATGTCGGCAAAAAGCCTGGACGCCCGCGAAGCCTACAATCCGGACGGTTTGGCGCAACGCGCGGTCAGGGCATTGAAAGGCGCGCTGCCGGATCTTGGAGTGATCACCGATGTGGCGCTGGATCCCTTTACCACCCATGGTCAGGATGGCTTAATCGACGACAGCGGCTATGTAATGAACGATGAGACCAAGGCGGTTCTGGTCAAACAGGCCCTCTCACATGCCGAAGCGGGTGCGGATGTGGTTGCCCCCTCAGACATGATGGATGGCCGGATCGGCGCGATCCGCGAAGCCCTCGAAACCGAGGGACATATCCACACCAGGATTCTCGCCTATGCGGCAAAATACGCATCGAGTTTTTACGGCCCGTTTCGTGACGCCGTGGGTTCGGCTGCCAACCTGGGTGGCGGCAACAAATACAGCTACCAGATGGATCCGGCCAACAGTGACGAGGCACTGCACGAAGTGGGACTCGATCTGCAGGAGGGCGCCGACATGGTAATGGTCAAGCCGGGCATGCCCTATCTGGATATCGTGCGCCGTGTCAAAGAGACCTATCAGGTCCCCACCTTCGCCTACCAGGTCAGCGGTGAATACGCGATGCTCAAGGCCGCCTCACAAAACGGCTGGCTCGATGAAGAGGCGGTAGTGATGGAGTCGCTGCTGTGCCTTAAGCGGGCCGGTTGCGACGCCATTCTCACCTACTTTGCGAAACAGGCCGCGCAATGGCTGCAGGACTGAAAAACTGACACACAGCCATTGAAACCGACACTCAGAACAGAAGCACCCCATGGATAAGTACGCAGTCATCGGCAACCCGATCGCACACAGCAAGTCCCCGGAGATCCATACCGCTTTCGCCAGTCAGACCGGTGAAGCCGTGACTTACGAGCGGATTCTCGGGGATAAGCAAAATTTCGCCGCTGATGTGCGTCGGTTCATGGCTGAGGGGGGACAGGGGCTGAATGTCACCGTGCCGTTTAAAGAGGAGGCCTGGCGACTGGCTGACGAACTGAGTGACAGGGCGCATACCGCGGGTGCGGTGAATACACTGATCCGCCTCGATAACAACCTGCTACGGGGAGATAACACCGACGGAGTGGGCCTGGTTCGCGACCTGATGGTGAATCAGGGATTCCGCATGGCGGACAAACGTATCCTGATGCTGGGCGCGGGTGGCGCGGTGCGTGGCGTGATGCGCCCACTGCTTGAGCAGAAACCGAAGCGCATCATCATCGCCAACCGTACCGCCAGCAAGGCGTACACCTTAGCCAGCGTGCTTACCAACTACGGTCAAGTGGCCGGCTGCGGATTGGAAGAGCTGCAGGGCATGCAGTTCGATCTGATCATCAACGGCACCGCTGCAGGGCTCGAAGGTGAAGTGCCCAAGATCCCCGATGATATCCTGGCCAAGGGGGGCTGGTGCTACGATATGCTATACAGCAACCAGGCTACCCCTTTTCAGATCTGGGGAAAGGCCCATCATGCCGCCCGCTCACTCGACGGTCTCGGCATGCTGGTGGAGCAGGCAGCGGAATCCTTCCGGCTCTGGCGCAGCATCCTACCGGAAACCCCGCCGGTGATTACCATGTTACGGGGTTGATAGGAGTTCCAGGACGCCTCGCCCCTTGATGCACGCTCAACCAGTGGAGCGTTCACCCTCGGGCAGCACGATATTCAGCTCCAGCACCTCGTGATGCTCATCATGTTCCAGGTTGACGTTCACCGCACCCGGCTCGACCGCGACATACTTGCGCAGCACCTTGAGGATGTCCCGCTGTAATTGAGGCAGGTAAGAGGGGGCATCCCGACCCGCGCGATCGTGAGCCACCAGGATCTGCAGACGCTCCTTTGCAAGCGATGCGGAACCGGATGTGGATCTGGATTTAAAATAGCTCAGCAAACCCATTGTCTTAACCCCCGAACAAGCGGCCCAGCAGACCTCTCTTTTCGATCTCCAGAAAGCGGTGTGGCAGTTGCTCTCCCAGATAACGGGCTACCACATCACTGTAGGCCTGTCCCGCTGTACTCTCACCATCCATGATAACCGGCACACCTGAGTTGGAGGCATTGAGCACTGCCTGGGACTCCGGAATCACACCGATCAGATCGAGTGACAGGATATCCTGCACATCCTCGACGCTCAGCATCTCACCTCGCTCAACCCGCTCCGGGGAGTAGCGGGTCAGTAGCAGATACTCGCGAATCGGTTCCCTGTCCTCCTCCGCTCGCTGGGATTTACTCGAAAGGATACCGATCATGCGATCCGAGTCACGTACCGAAGAGACTTCCGGGTTGGTCACAACGAATGCATCATCTGCATAGTACATTGCCATCGTGGCGCCCAACTCGATACCCGCAGGTGAATCACAGACGATGTAATCAAAATCTTCAGACAGATCAGTAAGCACCCTGCCTACGCCCTCTTTGGTCAGGGCCTCTTTGTCACGAGTCTGTGACGCTGGAAGAATAAACAGGTTGTCATTCCGCTTGTCTTTGATCAACGCCTGATTGAGACGCGCCTCACCTTGAATGACATTGATAAAGTCATACACAACCCGACGCTCACACCCCATGATCAGATCAAGATTTCGCAGACCCACATCGAAATCGATCACCACAGAGCGAAAGCCACGCTCCGCTAACCCCATTGCCAAGGCTGCCGCCGTAGTGGTCTTACCCACACCCCCTTTTCCGGATGTGACAACGATGATTCTACTCAACTCAATGCTCCCATTATTAGGTATAAATAAGTTCGGACATCTGATCCAGATGGCTACAGCTTATTGAAGACCAGGGCATCCCCCAGCAGGGTGACACGCACAAGACGCCCCATGAAACGGGCTTCAAGATCCTCACTCACTTTGTAGCGACCCGCGATAGAAACCAGTTCCGCTCTGAGGTCCTTGCAGAAAATTGCCGCCTGCTCATCCCCCCTCACCCCGGCCAGCACCCGACCACGAATGGAGGTGTAGGCATGAATACTGCCGTTTGCCACCACTTCCGCACCACTGCTCACTGGTGCCAACAGAACCAGATCACCCTGTGCATAGACCCGCTGCCCGGAGCGTACCGGCGTATCGACAACCTTGCTCGCTACAGACATCGACGATGAGAGGGTACGGGATCTCTTTGTTGACTCTTTTTTTGCAGTGCGGCGGGTATCGGAAAAGACGGCCAGCTCCAGCAATCTTGCCTGTTCCTGAAATTTCCTGGAGCCACCCCGAACACCAACCGGTATCAACCCGTAACCGCGAATCGCCCCGACGGCGACCGCCAGATCGCTATCCGCCATCTCCACCTCACTCTCCGTAAGATCGATCACTATTGGTGTGTTATGGAAGAAATCGGGCGCCTTGGCGATACGTTCGCAAAGCAGACCATCAATGGCATCGGTATCGAGCTCAGGCATGCATAACTTCAACAAGGTGAATGCACCCGCCTTCAACTCGACCTTTGAACTCTCTGAGGTGAAATCTATCGTCGTCATCCGCCAAACACCTTCAGGATAAAATTAGATCTGTTGTCGGATTGAGTTCTTTTCAACCCGATATCAATAGAATTCTGGAGAACCGTAACCTTCCAACCATGCCTAGCGCTGCCTAGCGCTCACAGAAATGTATCCGGTTAAAATCACTTTTGGTTTCCCAAACACTGTTAAAAATAAAATTTCTTTAACAGACCCGCCAGATCGTAAATGAAATTTACGGCGACGCCTTATCCCGTTCCGGAACCTGTGAACTGGTACTGATTTCAAAAATTTTTAATCCTTACCGGTTGAGATCACTTGCATAAACCCAATACTACACGGAATATTTTTATAACATTGATTAATTATTTGGCTGCCATTGCTCATGAAAGCGCCCAAGGTAGATAAAAACTGACAATCCCTAACACACGTGTTGTAAAAAAAATTTAAAGTAAAAATCGAACGGCACCGCCAAGGAATCACTCGCTAGGTATCTCGACCTATCCCTGCCCGGATTCCACTTTATCTGTCAAACCGATATGCATAGGAGTTTCGCTAAGATGAATAGATTGATAATTGTTACCCAGTCTATTACTACCAAGCCGGACTATCCCACAGAAAGCACTGAACCAATGAAAATGAGCAACCCAGATTCTACAGTCGTAGAAAGTGCCGGTGTGGAAACAATTGAATAAGTATGATTACGAGAACAATTGCGTCACACAATATATATCTTATAAGCTGCGCTGCTTGGATTCCGATCTTTGCTGGAGTGACGAAAGTTTAACCAGTTAACTTACAGTGCTGATTTTGGTCATTCCAATACATAATTCGCGAAAGATTGCGTGCAGGATTGATCCATACGAGCGTTACTTTTTTGTGCCTGAAGGGCAACTTTGATTGATCAGAAAATCATTCAGCCATCTCCACCGAACCGGAAAAACAGATCTTCTTTTCCTGATTCCGCTTTGCTTCGTACATAGCCAGATCAGCATGTTTCAATAGTTCACTAACCTGCTGGCAATCTGGATAGAGAGCAACCCCGACACTCGCATCAATTGAACATTTATTACCTTGAATCTCAATCGGCTGATTCACTGCACTGATGATTTTATCGGCAACATAGTTAACCGCATCGACATCATTCAGATCCCTTAACACAACAACAAACTCATCCCCCCCCAGACGGGCCACCGTGTCT
The DNA here is from genome assembly GCA_019100305.1 of Candidatus Thiodiazotropha taylori. Lineage (GTDB taxonomy): Bacteria > Pseudomonadota > Gammaproteobacteria > Chromatiales > Chromatiaceae > Thiodiazotropha. The sequence goes on from JAHRHW010000142.1 coordinate 5,329, forward strand.
CCCTCACGTACCACGGCTGAAATTCGTTTGGCCACTTCCTGCAGGAGCAGATCACCAACCTCATGGCCAAAACTATCATTGACCAGCTTGAATTTATCCAGATCAAGAAACAGCACGGCAACCATCGAGTTATTTCGTCTCGCATAGCTGCATGACTGTTCAAGCCGATCCTGTAGCAGAAGCCTGTTGGCAAGCCCGGTCAAGGGATCATAGAAAGCAAGTCGCTCCAGTTCCACTTGCTGGTTTTTACGCTGTGTTATTTCGGTAAAGATTCCCACATAGTGAGAAAGATCTCCATTCAGATCCAATACAGCGCTGATACCCAACCATTCAACATAGACTGCACCGTCTTTCTTCCGATTCCAGATCTCACCCTGCCAGAAACCTTTGGTTTTGATCTCTGACCACATTGCCTGGTAGAAATCTCCGGAGTGCTTGCCCGATTTTAAAAGGATCGGTTTCTCACCAATCACCTCCTCAGCAGAGTAACCGGTGATCTCGGTGAAGGCATTATTCACCGAGACAATATTCTCCTGCTGATCAGTTATCATGATCCCTTCCGTTGCACATGCCATCACCTGATGACTCAGGCGCAACTGCTCCTCTGATTTTTTGCGCTCAGTGGCATCCCGGATGACACAGACCGAGTGCTTATGTTCCTTGAATGGCATCGAGGCAATTGACATTTCCAGGGGAAACTCATTTCCCAGCCGATCTACTCCAATCTGCTCTATCACCCCATCGCCAATCTGGGTTTCATTTTTCATAAAACCAATCAGGCTCTGATCTGTCTCTTGATGACTACCGGTAGCACGAACCAGTTCGTAAATCGTTCGTTTGAGCGCATCACCCTCCTGGTAGCCAAACATACGTGTGGCTGCCGGATTCCAGCTCTCTATTTTTCCCTGTTGATTGGTGGTTATGATGGCATCCTGAGCAGACTCACTCATGGCACGGAGCCTCATCTCTTTCTCTGCCAACTGATCCTGAAATTGTTGCCGCCGCCTGACATCGAATCCAGCTCTGATTGCAACGATCAAAAGTAGAATCAAAATAAACAATGACAGGCCGTGACTTAATGAGGTGCCATGTCTGATCAGTGTAAAAAGGGCTCGATTATCATCTGTAATGTCATAGTAGAGCTCAAAGGCGCCTAGGAACTCCTTGCCATTCATCATCGGAACATAAATTTCCACCACATCACGGGGCACCCTCTCACCCTCCATGGTCGTTGTCTGCTTGGTAACCAGTTTGCTATAGGTTTCACCAACTGCAACCTTCTCATGAAAATAGCTATATTCGTTGTAGTTACCGATGTCTTCTGCCGCTGTTGAATAGACAGTCAATCCATCAGCTTTGAACAGTTTCGCTTTCCACAATACATAGTCCTTTTCCAACATCTTGATATGGTGTTCAAACATAGGGTCGACCACATCGGGAGCTATGGGTTGATTACCCAGACCCAACATATTACGCATATGACCGGCTGACAGCTTGGCATTGCGCTCAACGACCGTGATCAGCAATTCAGAAAATTTCGGCTGCAGATATTGAGAGGAGAGAATTGGAAAGGCCAACACAGCGCTCACAGACACAAGCAGGCCATAGCGGATGAAAGGCACCCGCCAAGCAGCAATTAAGTTGGCCCAAATCTCGCTCACCCGACAGCCCACCGGTATCTATGAAAAGCTTCAAAAAAGTATAATAGCCTCTATATTCCTTCAGACGCTTAATAATGAGGATCGGCACTTTTTACAGCTACTTGAGAGATAATCGCCAGCCTTATTCCATAATGAGAACCTCGGCTCACAGAGTGTCGCCACCAACCCTTGTTTCTTCAATACACTGCGAAACAGTAGGTTAGGGAATAAATTGAAAAGTGATTATTGCCAAAACAGGGAGTTATCGAGGACGTTTATCCACAGGAACGCATCAAAAAGCACATTTCCGGGCCTATCCACGGGTCCAGCATCCAGGATACCCATGAACTCCCGGGCCTGGTAAGGCAAAACCGACCAGACCCAACAGGGCCGTTCCAAACAGCCACACCGCCGCTGGAATCGGTATTGGGGCAACTTCCCTGGAAAATGTACAACTGGCATCCATACAGGTTGTCCGAAAACCGAACAGCTCTTCGACAATGGAGTTACCCGAGCCATCCCAACCCTGTACAGAGAGACCCAAACCTGCGGTATGGAGTTGATATAATCCAGGCTCAGCACCATCCGCATCAGGTGTTAGCTGATAGAGCAGAAAATCCGCTGTCTCTGCCGGGTAGATGGTCCGGTCGAGTGTGAACCACGAGTCGGAAGCCGGCACACTGAAACGGTACTGGGAGCCGGCATCATTACAACCCAGGGTAAAGGTATCGCTGCAGTTCCGGGTGGTATACAGCGCAGTCCTTTCGTAGCGGGCAAATGGCACCCCATTGGCATCAGCCGGAAAATCAGTCTCCTGCCAGCCATAAAAAGGTGGATTCGAACTGTCATAACTCAAAGGGTCTGAATCCTCCTCCAGTGAGAGGGTAACCCAGACATCGATGATCTCGTTAGCAGTGACACTCGCGGTCGGCTCGGTAAAAACCAAAGAGCCCATCACCGCCGGATAGGCTGGAGCACTCTGCAGTGCAACTATAGTCAAGGCGGCCATTCCAATGGATCTGTGTAACTTCATGTTAACACCTCATCTATATTTTAGGGGCCTCGCATTGTCGAGGCCGCTCTCAGAATACATGATCGAGTCTCATAGAATTGCGACAGCTTGCTAAAATCCGGACAACCATATATCCCATTGCCTCCAACGTCACGAAAGGTATCAGCATCCAGTTTGTTTACACATTTCAGACAAACCGTCTGCCTCCGCTAGCCAGCATGGCGCTGCGCAAGCTTCACATAGTGTTCAGCGGTATAAGCAATGACTTCCTGTTCTTTCTCTGTCAGAGTTCTGACCCGCCTGGCAGGACGCCCCAGCCAGAGATACCCACCCTCCAGAGTGCGACCCTGAGGCACCAGGGATCCAGCCCCCAGCATCACACCTCGCTGCAGAACGGCACCATCAAGAATGGTCGATCCCATGCCGATAAAGCAGTCATCGGCAATTTCACAACCATGCAACAGAACCCGATGGCCTACTGTAACTCCTTCGCCAATTACCAGGGAGCGGCCACCGGGTAGATAATAACTGTCGTGGGAGACATGCATAATTGAACCATCCTGGATATTGCTGCGAGCGCCAATTTCGATTTTATGTACGTCTCCCCTGACCACGCTCATTGGCCAAATGGAGGCTTGTGAGGCAATATGGACATTACCGATGACCACGGCCGTCTCGTCGATCCAGGCATCGTTTGCGATCTGTGGTTGATGGGATTCAAATGGGCGAATATTCGTCATAGCTATTGGAGGTTCCTGAACCGATGGAAATTGTGTTTTTTGTATTGATTGGTGCCGCCGTTGTTATCCTCATATACGGCGTCATGATTTACAACAACCTGGTGCGTCTGAAACACGATGTCAACAAAGCTTGGGCGAATATCGATGTGTTGTTGAAGCAGCGCCACGATGAGCTACCCAAGCTGGTTGAGACCTGCAAACAATACATGAAATTTGAGCAGGAGACCCTGGAAAAGGTGATGAACGCCCGTGCTGCAGTCAACCGGGCTATGCAGCAGGGGGATGTGGGCGCGGTTGGTGCTGCCGAGGGGCAGTTGCGGCTTGGCCTGGGCAATCTGTTCGCAGTGGCGGAGAACTATCCGGATCTGAAAGCCAATGAGACCTTTCTGCACCTGCAGAGCCGTATCAGCGGGCTGGAAAACAGCATCGCCGACCGGCGTGAGTTTTATAATGAAAGTGTGAACAATAACAATGTGCGCATCGAGCAGTTTCCCGATATCATTCTAGCCCGGCAGTTCTCCTTCAAAGCCGCCGAACTGCTGGAGTTCGACGAGTCTGAGAAGAGTGACGTGGATATGGGTACACTATTTAGTTGATGCAGGAAATCGCCAATCTGGGAACAGGGGCTTTTTTCTTCTGGAGCAGCCTGTTGATACTGCTGTCGCTGGCAGCGCTCTATTTCTCATTCTACCATCTCCATCGAGCCCGCCTGATCGAGGACACCCCCACTTCACGCATACGCTCTGCGCCTCAGGGCTACGTCGAGCTGATCGGCGAGGCCGATATGATGAAGGGTGAACCGGTGATATCACCACTCAGCACGACCCCATGCTGCTGGTGGCGCTACAAAGTCGACCGCAAGGATGACAAGGGCTGGCGCTCGGTGCGCAGCGAAAAGAGCAACGCCCTGTTTCTGCTCAAAGATGAAACCGGCGAGTGCATACTCGATCCGGAAGGGGCCTCCGTCACCCCCA
>JAHRHW010000143.1 GCA_019100305.1 Candidatus Thiodiazotropha taylori
ACGGAATGGGTTTGGAGGTGATCGCCGAAGGTGTGGAGACAGAGGATCAGTTGAAGCAACTGCAGAATATGAAGTGCGATCTTGCTCAGGGATTTCTATTCAACAAACCGATAACGGCAGAGGCTTTCACGAGTATGTTGAAGGATTCGGTCGGTGTATCCTGAATCAGCTTTGTGGTGTGAAAAAGGGAATGGCTGCCTGACTGCAGATTCTGACTCTATCTGCTGCTGAGCGGTTCAGTCCAAAAACAGATTAGCCGTCGTCGGACCTGCAAACCCGGGAAAAACCTGAGCCAGATCCGTACCGCCCAGTCGTTTATTCAACAATTCTGCAAGCAGGGTGCGCAAATCGGTGGTAATCGCTAGGTCTTCCCCTAGGTGCAGATCCGCTGTAGAGAGACCGGGCCAGTCGGTAATCACCTGTCCGCCGTTTACTCCGCCACCCATGGCATAAGCCACTCCACCGGTACCATGGTCAGTTCCCGCTGAGGCGTTTTCTGCAACACGTCGACCGAACTCGGTCATTACGAACAGGCTGATTCGCTGCATCAGATCAGCCATATCCGTGTGGAAAGCGCTCAATGAATCAGCCAGATCAGTCAGGGACTGCTGCAGATTAACGGGTAGATTCTCATGGTGATCCCAACCCCCTGCATCGATGCAGATGACTTCGACAGGTAGATTCGATTTGATCAACTGAGCTGTCTGCTGCATTTTTCTACCCAACTCGGTCTCCGGGTAGCGCGCGCCATGTTCCGGCATGATGCTCTGCAACTCAGCAGCCTGCAGTTCTGTTACCGCGGATAGTGCTGCCTGAGCCGGTACTGCAAGGGGTATTTGATCATGAAACAGATTACCTAAGACCTCGGTATAACCCGAGTCAATGATCTCCTGGCTAAAGCCGAATTCGCCCAGGTTGCTGATGGCAAGCGGTTCACTGGCCCCATGCAGTGAGACCGGAACATTGCCACTGATGGATACGATACGAAAAGCAGAACCGCTATTGACAGGGTCCAGGCTGAGATGGCGACCAAGCCAACCGCTGCTCGGCAGTGGCTTGGCTGACACGCCTCGTTCCACGATATCCTGGGCTACGAAATGAGAGCGGGAGTTGTGGGGAATGCCTGTGGCGTGTACGAGCGCCAATTGGCCCGAGTCATAGATCGCTTTGAGTGATGCCAACGCAGGATGTAGTGCGAAGCGGCCATCCAGATCGATAGCGCCATCCTGCGTACCAGGTACAGGGACCGCGATGCTGGATCGCTGAGTGTAGTAATCGGGATCCGTGTAGGGGACCAGACTGTTCAGGCCATCGGCTGCACCTCGCTGGAACAGGTAGACCAACAGGTCTTTGTCAGCAGGAAGTCTATTGGCGTAGTCGTTGTATCCACTCATGGAGTCATCTCTTAACGAAGCTGGAAATAGACTGAACTGACCAACACGGCAGCCACCAAGGGTGCAATCTGTTCAGGTATATCATCCGGTAGCTTGGCATCTTCATCATAGCGGTATTCGGTCGTCAGCCAGTCGATAATGTGGCGACGATCTGCCGAGGAGATTGGTCGCATCAGTATCGCATTGGTCAAGGCATCAGTGATGGCCGCCAGGCTCTCTGCACCATTCAACATCGGTAGATAGTCGATGCGGATGATGTCGTTGGAAAGGGAAACTGGGGCAAAGCTGAAAAAAGAGAGGCGCCATCGATTCAATATCCCTCCGGTACCGGACCAGTAGGATTGAACGTCCGGATAGCCATCCGGTGTGGACCAGAAGTAGGGCAGTTGACCAAGAATCGCTTGGGCAAAAAAGTACAACTCCCCATTGTCCGCCGGATAGCCGGTATCCGGAGCCAGTGCGCGTACCAAACCGGCCAGAAACTCGCTGGGTCGGGTCAACTTCTGATCCGCATTCGCTTGCATGGCATTGCTGGCAAACAGGGCTCGAAGGGTCTGCTTGATGTCGCCTTGACTGCTGATGAATGCTTCGGCAACCTGGGCTATGATTGACTCGTCCGGATCGTCACTGACAAATCTGCGGCACAACTTGGTTGCGATGAAATCTGCGGTTGAAGGGTGTGATACCAGCAGGTCCAGAATCTGCTCACCATCCTGCTGACCACCACCAGCGGCAATCGTCTGATTCAATACCACTTTACTTTGCTGGTCGTGAATTGCGTCGTTGTATCTGAAGACGCCATACTCAGCTGTCCCGCTGTTAGGAAACTCTATGGTCCATCCGGTAAAACATCTGGCCACCTCTTTGATATCGGTCTCCGTGTAACCACCATCAACACCAAGCGTGTGTAGCTCCATCAACTCCCGGGCATAATTTTCGTTTGGTGCGCTGGCGAGGTTGTTATAGTTGTCCAGGTAGAATAGCATGGCAGGGCTTTTGGCTGAGGCGTGCAACAGATCACGAAAATTACCCAAGGCATGGGTTCGTATCACCTGCTGGTCATCTGTCGGCTTCAAGGTGGGCTCAAGACCATTGATCAGATGGATATTGAAATGGTCCGTCCAGAACTCCACCATCACTTCATAGAGTTGGCGACGACTGAAGATCTGTCGATACTGGGTTGCCCCAATCATCTGCCTGACAACGCTTTCAATATTCTCCGGGAACCCGGCATAGAGTTCATCCGGTGTTTCGAATATCAGTGGGAAGCGGGTTTGAATCTCACTTTCCAAATTGGCGTCATCGATACTGAGATAGTCCAGTTGTTGCTCCAGGTATTGATCGATACCCAGATTGTTTATGCTCTCAAGCTGATCCCGATGCACCCCGAAACTTGTTCGCTTCAACACGCTATAGGCTGCGGATGCTTGCGGAATCTCTGTTTCAACTGTTACGGGATCGGGCTCACTCTGTTCGTCATCCTCCTCCTCACTGCTTCCACAACCCGGCAGGGTAAATGCAAGCGCCGAATAGCCTAGTCCATTGACCATCAGACTGAGAAATTCCCGGCGGTTGTGCAGATTTTCAATCGGCACTGCCGTTATCATGTCATTGAGGTGGGGATTTGATAAAGACTTGCGTCTGGACATGGATCTATCTTTTTTCGCAGGCATTAACGACTGATCTGATTCTTACAACTGTAAAAATCTGTTGTTGATGAATCAATCACACTTCTTGAATGGTGAAGAATTGTAATAATCATTAGATTCCTCAGAGATGAAGCCAGACTATTGTCGCTAGTGGGATTTACAGATGAACAAACTTAGGGTCAATTATGAATCTGAAGATTGAGATTAATGGGGAAATCGGAACAGAGGAAGTGGTCGCACTCTATCGTGCCAATGGGTGGTCAGCGGCGGAAAAACCGGACAAACTGCTCGCCGCACTGAGACACTCTGATAACCGGGTAACGGCCCGTATTGATGGCAGATTGGTGGGTATCGGTAATGCGATATCAGATGGTCATCTGGTGGTCTACTATCCTCATATGCTGGTTGATCCGGCGTATCATGGGCAGGCTATCGGGCGAAAGATGATGACCACCATGATGAGTCTCTACGAAGGGTTTCATCAACAGATGCTGACCTCGGACAAGAAGGCAGTCGGCTTCTATCAGGTGCTCGGATTCAGTCGGGCAGGGAATACAGAGTCAATGTGGATCTACGAGGGACAGGACCACTGATTGAATTAGTCCAAACAGGGTCTGGGACGAATGGCACTTCCTTTAGAAAGTTGGATGACCCTAAGAGATTAACCGCCAATAAACGCTAATCACCGCAAGTTGCCGCAAAAAATCCCACATAGAGTAGTCTAATAGCGTAGATTCGCGGTGATTAGCGTTTATTGGCGGTTTATTCTCTCTAAAAAAAGCGTGTTAAGGTGAGTTCCGCATAATCGTCCCGGCGCATGGAGTAGAGGGGGTCCTGTTCCGCGATATCCGACCATACACGGATTTGTGCGCTGGTTTTCCAGTCACTGCCGATGCGGCGGCTGGCTTCAAGATTGAACATCCAGCTCGATTCATCCATGTCCTTGATCACACCAGCCAGTAATTCACTGCCATCCACATCATTTGCGGTGAGTCGAAAGCCCACAAATAGGTCGTTCTGAAAGGGTGTGGTCGCCTCATCCCCGCGGTCGTCATAAAGGTATTCACCCAGCAGACCAAGGTCCATATCGGTGTCAGCAATGCCGACCAGTGTATACTCGAATCCACCGGTTGCTGCATTGTAACTGCCACTGTCGATTGACCGATGAATCGCCTCCAGCTTCCATAACCAATCCCCCTTGGTGGCCTGCAGATCGAGACTGGTTTGGTGCATCTGCTCATAGAACGGTATCAATCTGATCTCACCCCGGTTACCGAATCTGGGGATAAACAGGGGATCCCGACTGGTGCCGTTAAAATGTGCCAGACCGATGTCCCAGTCACCGATATAGTGTGACCAGCGCAGTGCAAAGTCCAAGTGTCTCTCTTCCCGGTCCGACTCATACTCTGCATAATCCTGATCGACCGGTGGATTGGATCTTAGGCGTCCCTCATCGCCGGGAAAGGTTCGTTCACGAAATCCGATCAGGGTATAGAAGTCGAGGATACCCCAATCCCGCTCCAGAGAGAGCTTGATCAGGGGCTGACCAAGCTTCTGTTCACCATCAGGGTTCTCCACCAGATCTGTCTGGTTGATGGTATCCACCAGATGCAGGGCTTCGGTCACCCCCCAAAACACTTTGCCGACACCGGCCTGTGCCTCCCACCGGTTGCCGGCATAGGTCCAGATCAGCTCGCGGATGTCAGCATGGGTCCGCTCCTCGTCTTCGCTGTCCCAGCGAAAGAAGGGCACTACCAGCAGACTCTGATTACCGTTGTCCCAGCGTTGATAGTACTCGGGCTGAAAAGCCAGTGAGATGAGATGGTCCGATTGATTCTCGTAAGCGGCATCCTGAGGGAAGTAACGCCCTTGCAATTCAGCATAGCCACTCCACTCACCAGCTGATAACAGGCCAGGCATCAGACAAACAATCCAGCGCCATAATCTCACGACAACATGCTCCCTATCTGGCCCGCTTGAGGCTGTTCTTATTGAAATCGGCATCAGTGAGGCCACTGCGAAAATCGTACTGCTTCCATGTCAGTAGAGTACTTTTGCCTGTTTGATGATTTTCCATAAACATCTCATCGGCACGCCAGTATTGGTCCAGATATTGTTGATAGCCACGAAACACCAGGGTCTTCAGCAAGACGTTTTTTCGATCGTAGTAGTCGATCTTAATCGGAATGTAACGCTCCTTGTCAACCCACATCTGCTGGCGTGTATAGCCCGAATTGGGATCAACTGGATAGCGTTCCAACAGATATGAGGCGATGCCATCGTGCTCGCTCTCTTCGATAAACTTGTAGGTGTATTTTTCAACCTCCTGCGAAGAGATATCTTCATAGGCGAACTCGCTGCCCATAAAGGGTCCGGACTTGTTTCTGGAAGCGATTCTTTTGACCCGCTTGAGTGCAGGAAGATAGAGCCACTGGTCATCATCACCAACCTTATGCGAGAAGCTCAGCAGAGCAGTGCCCTTGACATCTCTGGGCTCATCGAAGACTACCAGGGTTTTGTCTCCGTCGTTTTCCACCTCCAGGGTCTGATTCCGCATATCCCTCAGGCTCTCTTCACCATGACGGTTTTTCAGCAGCATGGTCATACTGGCTTTGAAATCATGGAAACCGGTGTCTCTGGTATCGACCTCTTTGGCGATTTCAAGGCCCCGCTCTTCGGCTGTCATAGCCAGGGTCACGGCCGGTGCGAGCAAAAGCGTTGCTAGTATCAAGCTGAGCTTCATGGTTTTTTTCCTCCGAAATAGATCAGTAGCGGGGGTAGAAAAAGAAAATCGGCAACCAGAGCCAGTCCCAAGGTGATTGCCGTCAACAATCCCATGCCGGCATTGAGTTGGAAGTGGGAGAAGGCAAGAATGCCAAAACCGACCATCAGTACCAGGGAGGTTACCCAGAGCGCCGTTCCCACGGTAGAGAAGGCATAACGCACCGCATCTTCTCCCGGCAGATTCTTTTCACGCCTGGCCCGTAGGTACTTGCTGAGAAAATGGACCGTATCGTCGACAACGATACCAAGCGTCATGCCGCTGACGACGGAGAGCGCCAATCCCACTTCACCCACGGTCAATCCCCACAGTCCAAATGCCATGCCCATGGGCACCAGGTTCGGGATCAGACTGATGCCGCCGATTCTCAACGAGCGCAAGGCAACCACCAGAATCAGGGAGATGATGATCAGAGCGGTGGTGGTACCTTTCAGCATCGCAATGATGTTACGGCTGCCGATATGGGCGAACATCACCGAGGGACTGGCACCATCACTGCGCATCTCAGGTGCATTCTCCAACAGCCATTGCTGTGCGTTCTCTTCAATCTGCAGCAGTTGCTGGGTCGAAATGCTCTCCAGGGTAACAGTGAAGCGCGTGGCGGATTTCTTCACGTTAATCTGATTGTTGAGATCAAGTCCGAAAGGCAGTGAAAACTCATACAACAGTAGATATTGGGCCGAGAGATCCCGTTGTTCCGGCAGCCGATACCAACTGTCATCGTCAGCGTGCATGTTACGGTTGAGACGCTTCATGATATCGGTGATCGTATTGACGTGAAGCACATGGGGTTGCTGCCGGTACCACTGGGCGAAGTCATCCACTTTACGCAGAAAATCGGGATTGCTGATGCCTCCGGTTTCACCACTCTCCAGCGAATATTCAATCAGGTAGATGCCGGTAAGATTATTGGTGGCAAAATCGGTGTCTTGACGAAATTCGATGGTTTCATCGAAATACTCGACAAATCGATCATCCAGGCGGTTGTTGGGTATCTGGGAAATCAGAAACAGAATCAGTATTCCCATCCCCCAGAGCAACTGCTTTTTATTTCGGATGACGAATTCAGCGAATCTCACCATGGCAAGGCTGCCCATGGTGTCTCCACTCAACGCCTTTACCGGTAGCAGCATCATCATGGCTGGGAGAAAGGTGATTGATAACAGGAAAGCCAATACAACCCCCATGGCTGCCATGTTACCCAGATCCCGAAACGGCGGTGCATCACTGAAATTGAGACTGAGGAAACCGATGGCAGTGGTCAGGGTAGTGAGAAAAATCGGCTGTAGGTTTATACGCAGACTTTCCATCATGGCCTGATATTTAGCTTCACCTTCACGCATGAAATGGAGAAAGTTGACCAGTATGTGAACACAGTCTGCGATTGCCAGGGTCATGATGACAATGGGTACTGTGGTGGTCGGGGGTGACATCTTAATGCCTAACCAACCGGTCAGACCCATGGTGGCGATAATCATCAATACAATGATGATGAGGGTGGAAAGGGTACCTGGAATCGACCTCAGCATCAGGACCAATACCAGAATGACGGCACCGAACATGATTGGATAGAGACTCTTCATGTCATCCTGGGAAGCGGTCGGAAATGCATTGTTCATGACCACCATACCGGTCAGACGGACCTTGATATCCGGGTAGCTGGCCTCCAGGTTATTTGCCATCTCTTTAACCTTCGCCGCGACCTCTGGAACTTCAGTCAGTTTCTTACCCGGAAGCTGTACGGTGACATTCACCCCGGTCGTGTGGGCAGAGGGAGAGATCAGTCGATTCCTCAGAAGAGGGTCATTGGTGGCGATTTGTTGCTTTGCGGTCAGCTCCTCATCGCTCAATGAGGTGGGGTCGAGCACCAGATCCTCCACAATCAGGTCATCCCCTTCGGCATAGGTGTGTTGAAAATTGGTGATGGAGTCCACTCGGATGGAGTAGGGGATCTGCCAGGCTTCCTTGGTTAACTCCGATACCGCAGTCAGTGTTCTACGGGTGAATACATTGCCATCCTGCGGTTCGATGACAAACAATACGTTGTCATTCTTTGTATAGGTGTTCTGTAACATTTCGAATGCTTTCAGCTGTGGATTCTCTTCACTGAAAAACATCCGGTAGTCGTTATTGAAGCGTAGATGCTGTACGCCACTGCCCATCATCAGACTGACTGCAACAGTCAATAGGATCACTAGGATCTTGTGCTTTAGGACAAACCTGAAAAAGGACTCACTCATGATCTACACCCTGTTGAAGAAATCTTGTTGATATTATGACGTTCAATCCATGATTACTTTTGCTAAAGTTTCTTTGCCGAGTCCTGCTGAACGGGTCTCAGCAACGCAGGCTTTCGAGATAGCCGAACAGACCCTGCGCGCACCGTTTCAACTCATCGATGCTCTGCGCATTCTTTGCGATACCCATACAACCCTCAAGCGATGCCAGAATGAACAGCGCGGCATCGGCAGGATTGATGGACGGTTTAACCGTACCGGCCTGTTGGCCATCGCGTAGTATTTTCTCAATACTCTCCTGCCATTTTCGATAGAGGTGATCGATCCGCTGGCGAAACCCCGGATCGATCGGTGACATCTCCTGTGCCAGATTGTTGAGCGGGCACCCCTGATCGATCTGCTGACCGGTGATCTGTTGCCCGGCCAGCTGAATGACCCCGATCATGACGTCGATCGGGTGTCCTGGTTGCTGTATGGGAGTGAGCCACTCCCGATCCAGTTTTTGACTGATTATCTCGTCGATTACCGCATATCCCAGCTTCTGTTTGCTGCTGAAGTGGTGGTAGAGAGCCCCTTTGGTCACGCCGGTTCTCTCCAGTATGGTGTTCAGGCTGGCCGCCTGAAATCCATTCCGGTAGATCTCTTCGTAGGCCGCTTCGAGTAGAGCTTGGCGGGTTTTATCGGCATCTGCCATGGTTTTTCACAGCTCGCTGATAGTGTACATACCAACCAGTATGTATGTCCTCTTTAAATTTGTCAAACCTACATAATGTAGTGGTGTTTAACAGCCTGAATCACGATCTTGAGTGAATTGTGGAGGCATAACGTCGAAAAATCTTTTCTCAGGTGTATCCCCGTGTAACAAGTTGTAACGCCTGAATGATGACCTCTAGCCCAGAACTCCCTATACTTGGCAGGGTCGCTGCTATCAGGATTTGGTGGGGCTGACGGTATACAACAAGAAAGGGGGATCGTATGTCGACGTCTGAACAGGCAACCCAGGATGAAATGATGCAAATTGGCCCATCCGCGAAAGAGTTTTTGGACTATTGCAATGCTGAGCGGGAGCGTCGCTTGAATTCAGGGGAGTCATTTGACGAACAGACCTTTGATCGGGCCATTGAGATGGTGTTGAACAAGCTTCGGGTTCTGGCTGATGAGGGCTGGTCATGATCATACATTCAGTCAATGCCAGTAATGTTCTGAAATACAGCAGTCTGAAATTGCCGGATATCCCTGAGCAGGGATTGATTGCCATTTCCGGCGCCAATGAATCAGGTAAAAGCTCGATTGGAGAGACCGTCTGTTTTGCACTCTTCGGCAGGACCTTTTCATTGGGACCAGAAGAGTTGACCAAAGTCATCCGCTGGGGTGAAACCCATTGCGAAGCACAGCTTGAATTCACCTGTGGAGATGGTGTGCGCTATAGATTGGAGCGCTTTCTTGATGATAGCGGTAATCATAGCGCCCGCCTGGCCCCGGCTGGTGTCAACGATGAAGATCAGGTGGTACGTGGAATTGAGCAGGTGGCTGACAGGGTCTATCAGCTTATCGGCTTCGAATACGAAGAGTTTGTCGAATCCTTCTATCTTG
>JAHRHW010000144.1 GCA_019100305.1 Candidatus Thiodiazotropha taylori
GCCCCGCCCATTCGTCGGCCGACACCGGCGGCCGGCACGATCGCCCAGCATCTAACGCTCATTGCTGTCAGTCCCTGAGGGGGTGATTACCTGATAGAAGGTCTCCCCCTCTTTGATCATCCCGAGCTCACTACGGGCACGCTCCTCGATGGCTGCCTGGCCACTGCGCAAATCCTCCACCTCGGCCTGCAGGGCATGATTTCGTTTACGCAATCCAATCAACTCCTGCTGCAACCTAGCAATCTCATCCTTCAGATTGTTCACCTCGGCAAGACTCCCCTCGCCCACCCAGAGGCGATATTGGAGAAACAGCAGCAAGGCAACCAAAATGGCAATTATGATGCGCATCGATCAATCAAGGATGTGAAAGTGTATGGAATCAGGGCAGCCCTGAATAGACATCGATTCAGAGTAACGGAGGGCCAACCCTCCCTCCCAGGTCCGGGATCGCTCCCGGCGCCCTGAGCACAACCTATAGCATACCCAGTGACGCCTTGCCCAACCAGGGAGGATAGGATGTGAGTCAGATCATGCGATGGTTACCGGGAAGGCATCTCTACCTGCGTAGACAGCATCATCGCCCAGTTGATCCTCAATGCGCATCAACTGGTTGTATTTGGCAACCCGGTCAGAGCGGGAGAGAGATCCGGTTTTAATCTGCCCGGTACCGGTAGCCACCACCAGGTCGGCAATGGTGGTATCCTCGGTTTCACCCGAGCGATGGGAGATCACTGCACTGTAACCCGCATCCCGAGCCATTTCGATGGCTGCCATGGTCTCGCTCAAAGTACCGATCTGATTCACTTTAATGAGAATCGAGTTGGCAATACTCTCATCGATACCCCGTTTCAGAATCTTGGTGTTGGTGACAAACAGGTCATCACCGACCAGCTGTACTCGCTGACCCAGTTTTTCGGTCAGCAGTTTCCAACCGGCCCAATCACCCTCATCCATACCGTCTTCAATGGTAATGATCGGATACTGATCGACCCAGGCAGCGAGGTAGTCGGCAAACTCTTCAGCACTGAATTTGCGCCCTTCGGAGGCCAGATTGTAGACACCATCCTCATAGAATTCGGAACTCGCCACATCAAGCCCCAGGTGGATGTCGCTACCAGCCTTGAAGCCGGCCTTTTCAATCGCCTCCAGAATCACCTCGATGGCGGATTCGTTGGATGGCAGATTGGGTGCGAAGCCCCCTTCGTCACCGACAGCAGTGGCCATGCCACGGCCTTTGAGTACGCTCTGCAGGGCGTGAAAGACCTCGGCGCCATAGCGCACCGCTTCACGAATCGAACCAGCTCCAACCGGCAGGATCATGAACTCCTGCAGATCAACACTGTTGTCCGCATGGGCGCCACCGTTGATGATGTTCATCATTGGCACCGGCAGCCGGTAGGGGCCGGAGGAGAGCGAGCGGTAGAGTGGCAGGGCACGCTCCTGAGCCGCTCCATGCGCGGCGGCCAAGGAGACCCCCAGTAGCGCGTTGGCGCCCAGCTTGGCTTTGTTCTCGGTACCGTCCAGATCCAGCATGCACTGATCGAGTGCCACCTGTTCGGTGACTTCCATGCCCATCAATGCCTCTTTGATCGGGCCGTTTATGTTGGCTACAGCCTGCAGTACCCCCTTACCCAGATAGCGAGATTTATCGCCATCCCTGAGTTCCAGAGCTTCCCGGGATCCGGTGGAGGCGCCGGAAGGGACCATCGCCCGCCCAATCGCACCATCCGCGGTAAAAACATCAGCCTCTATGGTTGGGTTACCCCGTGAATCGAGAATCTCTCGTCCACGTACATCAACAATTTCAGACATTTCGTCTCCATCTAATTCTGTCGTTTGTTTGTATAAGCGCTATTGTCATCGCTGCATTTTACATGAAGATGACAAGGCAGGCTTATCGTTCAAGTTCGATCAGCCCGCTCTGCTTGACCTGCCGGTCAAGAGCCACCAGGGTTTCAAGCAGTTGAGCCATTTTCGAAAGTGGCCAGGCGTTGGGACCGTCGCTCAGTGCTTTGTCAGGATCGGGATGGGTCTCCATGAACAAGCCGGAGACACCAGCCGCCACGGCAGCTCTGGCCAGCACCGGTACAAATTCACGTTGCCCGCCGGAGCTTTTACCCTGCCCGCCTGGCAGCTGCACCGAATGGGTGGCATCGAACACCACCGGACAGCCGGTCTCCCGCATCGCCGCCAGTGAGCGCATATCCGAGACCAGGTTGTTGTAGCCGAACGAGACACCCCGCTCACACACCATCAGCTGTTGATTGCCGGCCGCTCTTGCCTTTTCAACCACATGCACCATATCCCAGGGGGCGAGAAACTGACCCTTCTTGATGTTCACTGGTAGCCCCTGCCGGGCCACCCGCTGAATGAAATTGGTCTGTCGGCAGAGAAACGCCGGTGTCTGCAGCACATCCACGCACTCGGACAACTCCTCCAGGGGTGTATCCTCGTGCACATCGGTAAGCACCGGCACAGCCAACTCCTGCCTTACTTTTTGCAGAATCTGCATGCCCTGCTCCATGCCTGGGCCACGGTAACTCTCAGCCGAGGAGCGGTTGGCTTTGTCGAAGGAGGATTTGTAGATGAAGGGTATCTGCAACGCTTCGCAGAGCTCCTTCAACTCACCGGCACTGTCCATGGCGAGTTGCTCACTCTCGATCACGCAAGGACCGGCGATCAGAAACAGGGGGCGATTCAGCCCGATCTCAAAGTCACACAGTTTCACTGCCCACCATCCCTGTGCTTACGGGCTGCTTCAATGAAACCGGAAAAGAGTGGATGACCGTGGCGCGGTGTGGAGGTGAACTCCGGATGGAACTGGCAGGCAACAAACCAGGGGTGATCCGGTATTTCGACGATCTCGACCAATCGGCCATCCACCGAGCGACCGGATACTTTCATACCGGCCGTGACAATGTCATCCAGGTAGCTGTTGTTGAACTCGTAGCGATGACGATGACGCTCCACAATCACCTCCTTGCCGTAGAGCTGATGGGTGAGACTGCCGGACTGCAGGTTGCACTCCTGACCACCGAGCCGCATGGTGCCACCCAGGTCGGAGTTTTCGTTGCGCTTCTCCAGTTGCCCGTCAGCATTCAACCACTCCACGATCAAGCCAATCACGGGATTGGGTGTCGAACGATCGAATTCAGTGCTGTGGGCATCTTCCAATCCTGCCACATGACGGGCAAATTCAATCACTGCCACCTGCATACCCAGGCAGATACCCAGGTAGGGGATACGGTTCTCCCGGGCGTAGCGCACCGCCTCGATCTTGCCCTCCACGCCCCGGTTTCCGAAACCGCCGGGTACCAAAATGGCATCCATATCCTGAAGGCTCTCCGTGCCGCTTTTTTCAATCTGCTCGGAATCTACATAGTGAATCACCACCCGGTTGCCGGTATGCACCCCCGCATGTACCAATGCCTCGGAGAGGGACTTATAGGCCTCGGTAAGGTGAACATACTTACCCACCATGGCGATCTTCACCTCTCCCTTGAGGTTATCCAGCCCATCAAGAAAGGCCTCCCACTCCGAGAGGTCCGCGGGAGGAAGATTCAGACCGAACCGCTGGTTGACCAGCTCATCCATCCCCTGGGCGTGCAACAACACAGGAATCCGGTAAATGGAGTCGGCATCCACCGCTGAGATGACCGCCTTTTCTGGTACATTGGTGAACAGGGCAATCTTGCGGCGCTCCGGTTCAGGCAGAGGCTGTTCCGAGCGGCAGACCAGGATATCCGGTTGAATACCGATCGAGCGCAACTCTTTCACCGAGTGCTGGGTCGGCTTGGTTTTGATCTCACCGGAGGCCTTGATGTAGGGAACCAGGGTCAAATGCATGAACATGGCCCGCTGCTGCCCCATCTCCACACCCATCTGACGAATCGCCTCGAGAAAAGGCAGAGATTCGATATCACCCACGGTGCCGCCGATCTCCACCAGACAGATATCCTTGTCCCCGGCGCCGAGCAGTACGCTCTCCTTAATCTGATTCGTTATGTGCGGGATTACCTGAACCGTACCGCCCAGATACTCTCCCTTGCGCTCCTTGCGGATCACCTGTTCGTAGATCTGGCCGGTAGTGAAATTGTTGTTGCACCCCATGGTGCTGTCGATGAACCTTTCGTAGTGGCCGAGATCCAGATCGGTTTCCGATCCATCCTCGGTGACGAACACCTCACCATGCTGAAAAGGGCTCATGGTACCGGGATCCACATTGATATAGGGATCCAGCTTGATCATGGTGACATCCAGGCCGCGGGCCTCGAGGAGTGCGGCCAAAGAAGCTGAGGCGATGCCTTTACCAAGCGAGGAAACCACACCGCCCGTAATGAAAATAAAACTGGTCATGAAATTCTACTTACCAGGGTTAGAGTGCTGGGAATGGGATATAGGACGGGGGTAAACAGTACCAGATCGGCCCTCTTCACTCAATCTTGAAGGGCCTGTCGGTCATAGATTCGTCATAACCCCCAAGGGGGGAAGAATTCGTTTGAATATCACCGCTCAAGGTCTATAATCGATTGGCGTGTTTCGCAAATAACAACTACTGAGGCAGGTAGTACTTTACCCGACAGTCCAAGCCAATATTTGGCTGACCTCGTTGTGAAGTCCTCAAGCATCGTATGATGGAGGCTTACGAAGCCACTTTTATACATCACCGATGGTAGTATCAAAACAATCATTTGAGAGGAAGAAAGCATGACTAAATTTGCTAAAGTTCTGAGCATCGCTGCTCTTGTAGCTGCGTCTACCAGTGCATCTGCCTGGTGGGGCGGTCCTGGCTATGGTAACCGCGGCTGGAACAATGACGGTTGGGGCGATGGTTGGGGTGATGGCTCCGGTGATTTCAGCTTCGGCATGAGCGGTAACGCCCGTGGTTCCGGCTATGGCCGTGGTAACAACTACTACCGTGACTACTATGGTGGCTACGGTCCTTATGGTTATGGCGCTCCTTACGGCTACGGTGCTCCTTATGGCGCTCCTTACGGCGCTCCATATGGCTATCCTGCGCCCCCAGCTGCAGCACCTGCACCAGCGGCACCGGCTCAATAAGCCTACCCATGTGCAGAAAAGCCGGCCTTTTGGCCGGCTTTTTTTTGCTCATAACGGCCCAGGATAGAGCTCCTGCAATGACCCAAAGTAATAAAAAAACCAAAACGACTTGATCAACATCAAGAATTTCTGGAAAAATAGGACGGGTGCTGGTTCACAAAATAATAGAGAGACACGGATGTAGTTGTAGGATGGGGAGACAAGTTGTCCGCTCCGACAGGCTGTATGTCGGGATGAGCGGTAGAAGTGGCTCCAGCGGTTTAAACATCAACCTCTGGGAGCTGTGACGCCATCGAGGAAAATGAGGTCATCTCGGAAAGGAAATGATACCCCTTACGCGTAAACCGTCTTTACCAAGCGTTGATATCAAAGCACCCTGCATGCTGGAGCGATTACTTGACTAGCAGAAAAGTTGTCTCATTTGAAAATATCAAGGTAGCCTGCAAAAACTGCAGTCTGGCCACCCTCTGTCTACCGATGGGACTGACACCGGATGACGTGGAGCGTCTCGACAGCATCATCAAACGGGGACGACCCTATCATCGTGGGGATCATCTCTACCGTGGCGGTGACAAGTTCCACAGCCTGCGGGTCATTACCAGCGGCTCGGTAAAAACCTACAGCCCCAACGAAGATGGTGGAGAACAGGTCCTGGGCTTCCACCTTCCCGGTGAGCTGATCGGCCTGGATGCCATACAGGATGATTGCCACACCTGCTCGGCGATTGCCCTCGAGACCACGGCGGTGTGCGAGATCCCCTTCTCCCAGCTGGAGTCCCTGAGCGCCATCATGTCCAGCCTTCAGCATCAGATGTACCGCCTGCTGAGCCGGGAGATCGGCCAGGATACGGAAATGCTGACCCTGTTGGGTAAAAAGAGTGCCGAAGAGCGCTTGGCCACCTTTCTGCTCAGTTTCTCGGAGCGATTCAAGCAACGGGGATTTTCAGCCAGCGACTTCTTTCTCAGCATGTCCCGCCATGAAATCGGCAACTATCTTGGCCTGGCCGTTGAAACAGTCAGCCGCCTGTTTACCCGTTTTCAGGATGAAAATCTGCTGAGGGTGGAGCGCAAGCATGTTCAGCTGCTCGACATCCCCCGACTCTACGACATCGTACAGGGCAGCGACAGCGCCAAATCGAGTCAATCAAGGGGCTGATCTAGGGTCTGTTATGGCACTCAGCCGCTACGGCTGTTTATGCCAGATACAGGCGTCACCCATCGCTTCAAGCTGCCGCTGATGAGCTTCCAACTCAGAGCCAACGGCCTGGATCACCTTGAGAGGCGGACGATCGGCAGCCAGACGACGGATATTGTCAGACGCACGCTCCTCGCCACCCTGCTGACCAAGCTCATCATCCAACACCAGCGCCGCCTGGCCGCCGGTCATCATCAGATAGACATCCGCAAGAATCTCCGCATCGAGTAGCGCTCCATGGAGCTCACGATGGGAGTTGTCGATATCGTAGCGTTTACATAGGGCATCGAGGCTGTTGCGCTGCCCGGGATGCATCTTCTTGGCCATCACCAGGGTATCGGTAACCGCGCAAAGGGTGTCGATACGTTGGGGATCTTCCATCAGTTTCAACTCATGATCGAGGAATCCCACGTCAAACGGGGCGTTGTGGATGATCAGCTCGGCGCCACGCACGTACTCCACGAAATCCTGGGCCACATCACAAAATTTAGGCTTATCGGCGAGAAACTCGTTTGTGATGCCATGCACCTCAATGGCCCCGGCATCGATCTCCCGCTCCGGCTGCAGAAACTGATGAAAATTGTTTCCGGTCAACCGCCTGTCGACCAGTTCAACACAGCCGATCTCAATGATCCTGTGGCCCTGTTCAGGTTCCAGACCGGTGGTTTCAGTATCGAGTACGATCTGACGCATCATGGCTACAGCTCCTGAATGCCCTTGTTGGCCAATAGGTCCGCCAGCTCATTGCCGGGATGCCCCGCATGCCCTTTCACCCAGTGCCAATCCACCTGATGTTTGTTAACCTCGCTGTCGAGGGTCTGCCACAGATCGGCATTTTTCACCGCCTTCCTGGCGGCCGTCTTCCAGCCATTTTTTTTCCAGTTGTGGATCCACTGGGTAATGCCGTTTTTGACATATTGGGAGTCGGTGGTCACTGCGACTCGACTGGATCGTTTCAGCTGCTGCAACCCCTTGATAACCGCCAGCAGCTCCATACGGTTATTGGTGGTGGTCGCCTCTCCCCCGTAGAGTTGCTTCTCATGATTGCCATAGCGCAACACCACGCCCCAGCCGCCAGGCCCGGGGTTTCCCTTGCAGGCGCCGTCCGTAAAGAGTTCTACAGGCTGTATCATCGAATTCTGCTGCATTCCATGGTAGGGATAATTCAGGTACCGTTTCTGATTGTCGGCTCGGCTGCAGTGGGAATGACCCGCTTTTTGACGGTCCATTTCGGCCGGATCGGGGTGATCGTCACCACTCGCTTCACCGCCAGTATGATATACACACCACCAAAATTCGGATAGACCTTATCACCGATCTGTTCCATAAACTGCAACTTCTGCATCACACCCTGGTGCTGGATTGGAGGCCGGTAGTTCAGATACTGGATCTCCAGCAGATCGAAGCCCAGCAGCGCCAACCAATCCAGTACCCGCCGGCTGCTGAAAAAGTGGCCACACCAGGGAGGCGTGGAGGAGCGCATGTTGAGCAGCCTCACCCCACCCCACAGACTCCAGGGATTGAAACCACTCAGTAACAGCTTCCCCTCGGGTATCAGAACTCGCTCAACCTCGCGCAATACCTGATGTGGATCGAGGGAAAAATCGAGGCTGTGGGGCAGCAGCATCCCATCCACACTGTCGGTGGCAAACGGCAGATGACTGGGGTCAGCCAGTAGTTCGCCCGGCTGCCCGGAATTGCCGATCCCCATCACCAGCCGGTTACGGGCTGGACTGGCCTGCAACAGTTCATCAGCCACCCCCTGATGACCGATCTGCACCAGATGGTAGCCGAACATGGCGGAGAGATGGCGCTCAAGCGGGATCCGTTCCTGGGCGACAAGATTCGCTCCAAGATGGGTACCGAACCACTCCTGAATGTGATTCTGTTGGCAAGATCGCAGTTTTAGCCGCCTGTATTCTCTCATCTGTCAAGCTATCGGCTTTGCTACCGACACTACTGTCAGGTAATCTGTGGTTTTTTTAAGCGCCGCTCTTAAACCTGGCGTTGTGGCATCCGATCCGATTGTCTATCAGTATGACACCACAACAAGGCGAATGAGCGGCCCTGGTTTGTGCAGGATTCAGGTGTAGCGTCTCATATTGCTAACCGATGTCCCGGTGGCTGCCAGGCACAAGAGGTTTCATGGCTGCGCCTGGATTGAGACAGTGGGCCAGCGGACCTTATATTTGGCAAATCAAGGATTTGCCGTGCAACCAAGCAGCCCCGCCCAGTGATATGTGTTGCCGCGCGAAACGAGGCCGAAACGATCACAGATTGCAATATGCGGCCGTTTATCAGGAGTTCACTACATGGAAATCATACACGGCTTTGGTTACATTTTCTTTCAGTATTCGGTATGTCAAAGGCAAACAACAGCTCGGCAACACTTCACAGCAAACCCTACCTGCTGGCAATGAATCTGATATTCACTTGTCTGTTGGCGGCCTGTCAGTCTCTGCCGAGCGGCAATGAGGAGACGGCACTGACTGAGGTCCCTCTGGACAGCCTCTCCACAGAAACCGTACAGACCCAACCCCTGGCCGGCAGTCAACAGGTAAAACCGGAATCGATGCCGGAGGTGGCAGAACAGCTCTCCGAAGTGGTTGCCTCACTGCCCGACCCGACGCCTGCGCATGCCTGGGACAGAATGCGGCAGAGTTTCGCCCTCACCATCCCCAGCAACAGCCGTATCGACAAGGAACTGAGCTGGTACCAGAAACACCCGAAATATCTGCAACGTATCCAGGAGCGGGCTGCACCGTTTCTGTTCTTCATCCTGGAAGAGATCGACAGACGGGATATTCCAGCAGAGATCGCCCTGTTACCAGCCGTTGAGAGCGCCTTTCAGCCGTTTGCCTACTCCCCAGGCCGTGCAGCCGGCATCTGGCAGTTCATCCCATCCACGGGACGCTATTTCGGCCTGAAACAGAACTGGTGGTACGACGGACGCCGGGATGTTGTCAGCTCGACCAACGCTGCACTCGACTACCTGCAACGCCTCAACAAACAGTTCGACGGTGACTGGGAACTGGCCCTGGCCGCCTATAACTCGGGTGCCGGTACGGTACGCAGCGCCATCAAGCGCAACCGTAAAAAGGGTAAACCGACCGACTACTGGTCGTTGAAGCTACCGGATGAAACCAGCGCCTATGTACCCCGCCTGCTCGCCCTGGCAAAGATCTTCAAGGATGCGGAAGCCTACGGCATGCCTCTGGATCCGATCGCCGACGAGGCCTACTTCGCCACTGTGGATATCAAATCCCAGCTCGATCTGGCGCTGGCCGCCGAGATGGCGAATCTCCCCATCCAGGAGCTCTATCTGCTGAATGCAGGCTTCAACCGCTGGGCCACCGATCCGGACGGCCCGCATAAGCTGACCCTGCCC